>NZ_JABJWD010000149.1:0-553 GCF_013155425.1 Gluconacetobacter entanii
TCAGGTCCAACACAGCGCCATCATGGCTTCGGATCAGGGCCGCAAGACGGAACGTGTTTCCCTGCTTGATGACGAAACCGCTCATGATGGCGCTGCAGGCAGCGTCGTGCTGGTGGTATCGGTGCCGTTGACGATCGCCCGCAGGGCGGTCTGATACGTGACCCACGCGGCCGGGACAGCCTGCCCGAGCGAACCGTACTCCGCCCAGACGGTCTGCTGCGCCTGCGCCAGCGCACTGGCGGCCTGCGTCGTCAGGGGGATCACGCGCGGCGTTTCCGTTACCCACGTGGGGGTTCCATCAGACGCCGCGCCACGCACCTGCCCGGCGGGCGGCGTACTGCAACCATAAGTCTCGAACACGGCGTCGGCCACCGCGACCGCATCAGTCGGCCAGGTTCCTGCCGCCTCGTACTGCGCCTGGAGCACCACGGGATAAAACGCGTTGTTCGACGCGGAAAAGTAATAATTCGTTGACATTTATCAGTTTCCCCATGCCCACCAGAAATATCCGAGGCCGTTCATTCCGCCCCATCCACCGCCCGCACCCGAAAAA
>NZ_JABJWD010000021.1:0-28045 GCF_013155425.1 Gluconacetobacter entanii
AAGCGATCCATACGGATTTTGAATCACATTTGGTGACTTTGAAAAAGTACAATTCCCAACAGACCCTGGAAAAAGCTTCACCAAAAACTTTTATATTTATTAAAATATTGTTTTAAAACAGTATATTAGTGACGGATCAGGATGTAATTGATCGTCAGGTCGATATCGAAATGGTCCCCCGACATGTCGGGCGGCACGGGCGGCAGTTGCGCATTGCGGAACATTCCCGTCGTCGCGGCATCGAGGTAGTACGAACCCGACTGCCCCGTCAGGCGCACCTTTGCCACCTGCCCGTTGCGGTCCAGCACGACATGCACCGACGAAGGCCCTTCCTCGCCCGCGCGGGCGGCTTCTTCGGGGTAGTACATGTGGCTGCGGATCCACTGGTCCAGTTCGGAGGCGTAATCGTCGCTTACGCCATGGATCTGCGTATTGGTGGAATAGGGGGCGTTGATCTTCCCGTTGCTGACCAGTGGGCCGACGGACAGGTCGATGGGCGATCCCGAACCACCCGCGCGGCCATGCCTGCTGCGATGCGGCAGCGGCGACGGCGCGAATGACAGGTCCATGGGCGAATGCAGCGACGAATGCGACCTGCTGGAGGACTGATGGCGTGGCTGCTGGGCGGGATGGGTCGAATGACCGGGGCTCTGCATGCCGGGATTGAACTGCTGCTGATCCTGCGACTGCGGCACCGACAGGTCGGAGGGCGCCTGCGTCAGCGGGGGAGAGGACGGGGTCTCCGGCGTCGGGATATTGGGCGCGGGGGAGGAATCCTCGCTCTGTTCCTTGGGCGCGGTGGCGCTTTCGGACGTGCTGTGCTCGCTTTCCTTGCGCGGGGCGTCGGCGCCACCGGCCATGTCGGGCGAGGACTGCCCCTGCATCCCGCTGGAAGAAGGGGGGGAGAACACCATCTCCACCTGCGGGGATTCAGAGGAGGAGGACGGATCGCCGTGCGGGTTGTGGTGGGCGGAACTGATGATGATCGCGCTGAGCAGGGCCGTGTGCAGCAGGATGGAGATGCTTGCGGCCTTGCCCGCGCCCGGTTCCTCAAGCGTATCGGGGCGGATCAGGCCGGACGTGACAGGCCGCAGCGCGCGATAGCCGGGGGGACGCGGGACGATTTCGCGCGATTCCAGCCGTTCGTTCTCACGTGTGTCGGGCTGGGACGGCGCGGCAGGCGGCGGGGCGGCAGGACGGTCCGATCCGTCCCCGCGCGGGATCAGTACGGGTTCCACGGCATGGCGGTACCGGGAAGAAGGACTGAGTGTCACCGTCATGAAAGGGCGCGTTTCTCCGCCTTGGTGGATGGCTGCAATCGCAACGGCAGGGTGCCGTCACTATCGTGCCATCACCTGCCCCAGCTTGCCAGCATAACTGCGGGGACAGGTCACGATGTCAAGAGCGATGCCGCACATGTCCCGCCATTGTGGGTGTTTCAGTAGGTTTCGACGAAGTTTTCGAGCAGTTCGGCAAAGCGTTCCGGATTTTCGACATGCAGCCAGTGCCCGGCCTTTTCGATCAGTTCCAGCCGGTAATTGGGGAACAGCCGGCGCATCGTCATGTAATGTTCGGGGCGGATATAGGGCGAGTTCTCCCCCGCGAGGAACAGCGTCGGCCCCGGATAGCTGTAGCCTTCGGGGATATAGGGCCAGCTTTCGACATTGGGCATCGACTCCACGATTTCACGCAGCCCGATGCACCAGCCCGGATTTTCCCCCACGCGGATATTCTGCAGCATCAGCGCGCGGACATCGGCATTGGGGATGTAATGCTGCAGCAGCATGTCCGCGCCCGCACGGTTCAGGTAAGGCGGGAAGGAGACATGCAGCATCTGTTCGCCCAGCCCGAACTGCCCATGGCCGGTGCGTGCGGGCGGGATGTCGGCGACAAGCAGGCTGTGGACCATGCCCGGCCGCATCAGCGCCAGCGTCATCGCCACCTTGCCCCCCATCGAATGTCCCACCAGCGTCGCAGGCAGCGCGTTGTGATGGGCCAGCGTGTCCAGCAGGTCGGCCGACATCGTGTTGTAATCCATCAGCCCGTGCGGGCTTGCGCCATGGTTGCGCAGGTCGATGGCCAGCGTCCGGCGCGTGCGTGCCAGCCTGCGCTGGAAAAAGCCAAGGTTGCGGGCCCGCCCGAACAGCCCGTGCAGCAGGACGACCGGCGGCCGCCCCGCATCCTGTCCCGATGCTTCCTCCGGACCGCGTTCAATCACATTCAGTAGCACCGAGATTACCTTGTCCCTGGTTCAAGCCGTCTGGAGGTTCAGGATGATCTTTCCACTATGCGCTCCATTTTCCATCAGCTTATGGGCATCGACGACCTGCGCAAAGGGGAAGGTGGCGTGGATCAGCGGACGGACGGTCTTTTTTTCCAGTAGCGGCCAGACCTGCTGGTGCAGTTGTCGTGCGATTTCCGCCTTGTAGGCGTTGCTGCGCGGGCGCAGCGTCGTGCCCGTCACCACAAGGCGCCGCGTCATGATGCGCGCCAGGCCGATATTTTCCGCCCGCGCGCCCCCCTGCAGCGCGATGATCACCAGACGCCCCTCGGGGGCAAGGCAGCGCAGGTTGCGTTCAAGATAGGCGCCGCCGATCATGTCGAGGATGATGTCCACCCCGCGCCCGTCCGTCAGTTCGGCGATGCGGGCGACGAAATCCTCCTCATGGTAATTGATGGCGGCCTCCGCCCCGATGGTCGTGCACAGTTCGCACTTTTCCGCCGTGCCCGCGGTGACATAGGGAATGCCCCCCATCTGGCGGACAAGCTGTATGGCCACGGTGCCGATGCCGCTGCTGCCGCCATGGACCAGCACCCGCTCCCCCGCGCGCAGGTGCGCGGTCATGAACAGGTTGGACCAGACGGTGAAGAACGTCTCCGGCAGGGCGGCGGCGTGGATGGCGTCGAATCCTGCGGGCCATGGCAGGCACTGACCCGCCGGTACCACGCAGTACTGCGCATATCCGCCCCCGTTGGACAGGGCGCAGATGCGCGCGCCAATGGCGGGGAAGGCGTCATCGGCAATGCCGGGGCCACGGGCGACGACTTCGCCCGCGATCTCCAGCCCCAGAAGCGGGCTTGCCCCCGGCGGCGGCGGATACAGCCCCTTGCGCTGCATGATGTCGGGGCGGTTGACGCCTGCCGCCATGACACGCACCAGCACTTCGCCCTCGGCAGGCGTGGGGAGGAGCACCTCGCTGATCGTCATGACATCGGGGGGGCCGGGTTCGGCAGTGGTGACGGCCTGCATCATGACCGGAAGGGTGGGGTTCATGATCGTCCTTTCGTCCGTATCGCACGCATGACAGGAAAAGCAGCCCGGTGGCAGGCCCGCCCGTTACGGGCATGTGTGGCGCGCGCCTCGGGGAAAGCGCGCATGGGAAGGCCATCGGGGAAATATCCGCAACGGATATCCTCACCGGGGGATAGCATATCGTGCGTCGGTATCATGCCCCGATCACGTCCCGGCCCGATGACATGTCCGCGTGCGGTGCGTAACGCCGGGGGCGCAGGGTGGGTTCTGGTGTGTCGCTCAGGGCTCCGCCCTGAAACCCGCCAAAGGCATTGCCCTTTGGAAACCATGACTTTTCCCGGCAAAACACTGAAAATAATAAAAGTTTTTGGTGAAGCTTTTTTCAAAAAGCTTCAAAGCCACCGGCGTCCCGAATCAAAGTGACACGCATGAAAAAAGGCGCCGGGATCGTATGATCCCGACGCCTTTTGCGTCACGCCGCAACAGGTGCGTCGTAACCGGTCCTCAGACCGAGTAGTACATCTCGAACTCGGCCGGGTGCGGGGTGTGTTCGAACTTGAACACTTCTTCCCACTTGATCGCGCAGTAGCTTTCGATCTGGTCCTTGGTGAACACGTCACCGGCGAGCAGGAACTCGTGATCTTCTTCCAGCGCCTTGAGCGCGTCACGCAGGGAGCCTGCGACGGTCGGGATCTGCTTCAGTTCCTCGGGCGGGAGGTCATACAGGTCCTTGTCCATCGCTTCGCCCGGATGGATCTTGTTCTTGATGCCATCAATGCCCGCCATCAGCATGGCCGCGAATGCGAGGTAGGGGTTCGCGGTCGGGTCGGGGAAGCGGACCTCGACGCGCTTGGCCTTCGGGCTTGTCGCATACGGGATACGGCACGAGGCCGAGCGGTTGCGCGCGGAATAGGCCAGCAGCACCGGCGCTTCGAAGCCGGGGATTAGGCGCTTGTAGGAGTTGGTGGACGGGTTGGTGAACGCGTTGAGCGCCTTGGCGTGCTTGATGATGCCGCCGATGTAGTACAGCGCCTCGTCCGACAGGTCGGCATAGCCGTTGCCGGCGAAGGTCGGCTTGCCTGCCTTCCAGATCGACTGGTGGACATGCATGCCCGAACCGTTGTCGCCATAGATCGGCTTGGGCATGAACGTCGCCGTCTTGCCATAGGAATGGGCGACGTTGTGCACGCAGTACTTGTAGATCTGCATGAAGTCGGCCGATTCCACCAGCGTCGCGAACTTGGTGCCAAGTTCATGCTGCGACTGCGCGACTTCGTGGTGGTGCTTTTCGATCGGCAGGCCCATCTCGCCCATCGTGGTCAGCATTTCGGCGCGCAGGTCGCCTTCGCTGTCCACCGGGGCAACCGGGAAATACCCGCCCTTGACGCCCGGGCGATGGCCCATGTTGCCTTCGGGATAGTCCTTGAGCGACGCGCCGGGGCCTTCGATGCTTTCAAGCTCGTACTTGCCGTAGTTCGGGCCGGTGCCGAAGCGCACGCTGTCAAAGATGAAGAATTCGGCTTCGGGGCCGAAGAATGCCGTATCGCCCAGGCCGGTGGACTTCAGGTACTGTTCCGCCAGCTTCGCCGTCGCACGCGGGTCACGGTTATAGAACTGCCCAGTGGAGGGTTCGACGATGTCGCAGATCAGGATCAGCTGCGGCTTGGCCGAGAACGGGTCCATGACCGCCGTCGTCGGGTCCGGCAGCAGGATCATGTCGCTTTCGTTGATGGCCTTCCATCCCGCGATGGACGAACCGTCGAACATGAAGCCCTCGTGGAAGGTGTCTTCCTCGATGGTGGTGACATACTGCGTGGTGTGATGCCACTTGCCGCGCGGGTCGGTGAAACGCAGGTCCACCATCTCGACAGCGTTTTCCTTGATCAGGCTGAAGACCTTGGCGACTGCTTCAGCCGAAACGCCGGAGGTCGGGGAAGAAGGGGTACCCGATGCTTTTTTTGGCATTGTTCTCTACCTGCCTGTGGTGAACGGTTCCGCAGCAAATGACGCGGAGACCGAAACGGTTACGAAAAAGGAATGCCCGTGTCGAGGGGGCCGTGCCGGTGCGCGCGGACGTGCGGGCACGGACATGTCACATGTCAGACGGCATCCTCGCCATGTTCGCCGGTACGGATACGGATCACGTCCTCGATGGGGGAGACGAAAATCTTGCCATCGCCGATGCGGCCCGTGCGCGCGGCGCTGATGATGGCGTCGATCGCCCGGTCCGCCAGATCGTCCGAGCATACGATTTCCAGCTTCACCTTCGGAAGGAAATCGACGATGTATTCGGCGCCACGATACAGTTCGGTATGACCTTTCTGCCGGCCGAATCCCTTGGCTTCGGTCACGGTGATGCCCATCAGGCCGATTTCATGAAGGGCTTCCTTCACCTCGTCGAGCTTGAAGGGCTTGATGATGGCCTCGATCTTTTTCATGCCGCGTCGTCAATCTCCAGTCTTGCGGACCGGCGGCATTCCGGTACCAGATCGTTTCCTGCGGGAACGGACGCAGATGCCGTACCAGGTTCTTTTCGCCTACAGGTTTGCACGGGTTGGGGTTTCAGGCAATCGGATGGTATTGCAAAAATCGCAACCTTGGCGTCAGTCATTGCCGCTTATGGACAGGATGGCAGGTATGAAACCCGCAAATGCGATGCTGTCGGCGCTGCCGACGACTATTTTCTCCGTCATGTCGGCACTGGCGCTGGAACATGACGCCGTGAACCTGGGGCAGGGGTTCCCCGATACCGAAGGCCCGGCGGACCTGATCGACGTGGCCGCCGCCGCCCTGCGCGATGGCCGCAACCAGTATCCGCCGCTTGCCGGACTGCCGGAACTGCGCGCGGCGGTGGCGTCGGCCAACCTGCGTTTCTGCGGCATCGAGGTCGATCCCGCGACCGAGGTCGTGGTGACCTGCGGCGCGACGGAGGCGATTACCGCGTCATTGATGGCGCTGGTCAATCCGGGGGACGAGGTGGTCGTCTTCGAACCGCTTTATGACACCTACCTGCCGGTGCTGCGGATGCTGGGTGCGGTGGCGCGCCCGGTGCGCCTTTTGCCGCCGGACTGGTCCCTGCCGCGCGAGGCGCTGGAGGCGGCGGTCGGCCCGCGGACCAAGGCGATCCTGCTCAACACCCCCATGAACCCGACGGGCAAGGTCTTCACCCGCGCGGAACTTGAATTCATCGCTGGCCTGATGGCGCGCCACGATGTCTATGCCGTGTGTGACGAGGTGTATGAACACCTGACCTTCGCCCCGGTGCGCCATGTCGCGCTGATGTCCCTGCCGGGGATGAAGGCGCGCACCATCCGCATCGGCAGCGCGGGCAAGAGCTTTTCCATGACGGGATGGAAGGTCGGATACGTCACCGCGCCCGCGCCGCTTGCGGCCCTGGTGGCGAAGGCGCACCAGTTACTGACCTTCACCGTCGCGCCGAACCTGCAGCGCGCGGTGGCCGTAGGGCTGGAAAAGGACGGCGCGTATTTCCTCCAGCTATCCGAAAGCATGCGCCAGTCGCGCGATATCCTGACGCAGGGCCTGCGGGAGGCCGGCTTCGATGTCCTGCCCTGCGATGGCAGCTATTTCGTCATCGCCGATTTCGCCCCGCTGGGCTTTGGTGGCGATGATGTCGCCTTCTGCCGGGCGATGACATCCACGCTGGGCGTCACCGGCATTCCGGTTTCCGCCTTCTATGACCCCAATGGCGCACCGGGGCCGCGCACGCTGGTGCGCTTTGCATTCTGCAAGCGGCCCGAAGTCATTGCCGAGGCGGTGCGGCGCCTGCGCCGGGCAGGAGAACTGCGGGGATGACGCGGTGGTGTCCGCCGAAACGCAACATGGCGTAAAAAGGGTTATTGACGCGCCGCAGAAGAGCCTCTAAATCACCCCTCGTTGCGGCGGATGTAGCTCAGTTGGTAGAGCGCCAGGTTGTGGTCTTGGATGTCGCGGGTTCGAGCCCCGTCATTCGCCCCATCATTTCCCTTTGAAAAACTGTTCGGTCATTGCGACGCGCCAAGAAACTGGCGCAGTCCCTCGTCGGGCGTGCGTGGCGTAAAGCCGAGCGCCGCGCGCATGGGGTTGATGTCGAACGCCTTGTCCTCGGTCAGGCGGCGGATCTCCGCCGGGGTGACGCGGGGCAGGCCCGGCAGGCGCGATGTCACGCGGCACAGTCCCATCAGCACGGATGCCGGGACATCAAGGACCGGGCGCCGCCGCAGGCCCGCATGGCGCGCCACCAGCGCGACCAGTTCGTGATAGGCGACGGCCTGTCCCCCCGCGATCACCAGCGCATGTCCGCCCTGCCACTCACGCCCCAGCGCCGCCATGATGGCGCGGGTCACGTCGTCCTGGAAAATGGGTTGCACCAGCGCCCGCCCGCCCGAAGGCAGCGGCAGGACCGGCAGCCGCCGGATCAGGCCGAGCAGGCGCCGGATGTTGTTTTCCCCCTGCGCGCCATAGATCATCGTCGGATGCAGCATCACCCCGTCGCGGCCGGAGGACAGCAGCGCCTGCTGTCCCTGCGCCACGCCCATGCCATGGGCGTCGGGCCAGCGCGTGAACATGCGCGTGCTGCCCAGGCAGACCAGCGACGCGGCAGGCGGGGCGGCGGCCACGATGGCCCCGACATGGCGTGCATGCGCGGTGGAGACGATGCGTCGCGCATCCTGCAGCGCAGATGCCACGGCGGATGGTGGGTCGGTGAGGTCAAGGCGCCGCGCCACCCCCGGCAGGCCCGTCGCCCGCCACCGTGCGACATCGCGCACCAGCGGCACATACGGGACCCCCGCCTCCAGCAGCGCCGCGCACAGGGCGCGTCCCGACCGGCCCGATGCCCCGATCACATGGACCGGGGCGTGCGGGACGGGGGGCGGGCGCATCGGACGGCGGCCCTTATGGGGTGGAAATCGTCAGGCCCAGCGGGGCGGCGATGGACGGGTCGCTTGCCATCGACATGGCAATCCCGATCATCATCAGGTTCACCGGCTTCATCGGCCGCAGCGCAAGCTGTAGCGGATGGTCGGCAGGCGATTGCAGGAACCGGCCCAGTGCGCGCATGGAGGCGTCGTCGGACGCGGCCAGTCCCGACAGCAGCGCCTGGCGGTATTCATCCACCGGCGTGTTGCGACTACGCGCGAGGCTTTCGATCACATGCCCGGCCAGTGACCTGTCATCCCACGTGATGGCGGCAGAGACGACGCGCGCCGTTTCCGGGATGACGGTCATGTCGTCAAAGGGAATCTGGTCCAGTTCCGCGATCACCGTCAGGTTGCCCATGTCGGGCGCCTCCACCGTCAGGGGTTCCAGTCGCAGGTGCCCCGCCGTGCGGTCGCCCGCGCTGACCGCATGGACGTTGCCCATGAAATGGTCATAGCCGAACGCATTGAGCAGCGACGGACTGTCGGTGCCCGTGGACCAGACCGCAAGGTTGGTCAGGCGGGTGTCCATCTTGTCCTCCACCTCGGTCGAGGTGCGTGAGGAGACAAGCCTGTCCACCTGCAGAAGCGGGTGCGAACTGTCGATCGCCCCCTTCTTCAGTTCCAGCTTGTAGGGATGGGTTTCATGGATCAGGTGTCCCGACTGCGTCAGGCTTGCGACCTGTCCGGCGAAATCCGGCCCGTCAAGCTGCATGTGGTCCACCGTGATGCGGCGGGTGGGGGTCAGGTTGATCTGTGTCGCAAGGTGATCGAGGTCGAGGTGGGAGGACTGGCCCAGCCCGTAATCGCTGACCCGCATGTGCGCGACCGTCATGTCCGTCTGGGTCGCGGGGGCGGCGATGTGCAGGTTGGTGAAGTCACCTTCGCCCAGCACCAGCGAATCGAAGCCCAGGGACTGCGGCGCATTGCCCGCGGGCCGCGCGCTGTTGGGCAGCGTCAGGTCCGACAGGTCCACCTCGTCAAGGGAGAAGGTGTTGCCCCAGGCCATGACCTGCACCTTCTGCAGGACGATGCTGCCGATTTTTTCCCCCTGGACATTGTTCCCCTTCATGCCGCCCAGCTTCACGTTCGCGGCGGTCAGCGTCATGGCCGGGTTATGGTAGGTCACGGCGGTAAAGCGGGCGCCACGCGCCAGTGTACGGGGTTTCGCCGTGGCGTAGCTGAAGCTGGCGTCCGGCCCGATGGCGGCGCGGAAGTCCGCTATGCCGGCCTCCAGCCTGCGCTGGGCGAAGTGATGGAGGCCCCAGCCGCCCACCACAAGGACAAGTGCGACCATCGGTAAGGCGGGAAATATTTTCTTCACGAGCGCGGTGTCCACAGTGATCTCTTGCATGTCAGCTATATCATTCACAGGGGGCGGGGCAATCTTCTGGTGGCAAATATTGTGGTATCATATTACCACAAGGCGATTTTCTGCGGGAAAGTGCGGAAAATTGGCAATGTCCTCTTGACGTTTGCGTCGTGTCCGAGGATAACGCGCCACCCGTTACCGCTCATATCAAGACGGAACACTGAATCCATGAAGACCACACTTTCCCTGAAACCTGCCGAGGTGACACGGGGCTGGACCCTGATCGACGCCGAAGGCCTGGTCCTGGGCCGGCTGGCCGCCATTGTCGCGCAGCGCCTGCGCGGCAAGCACAAGCCGCAGTTCACCCCGCATGTTGATTGTGGCGACAACATCGTCATCATCAACGCCGAGAAGGTCCGCCTGACCGGCAACAAGGTGTCGCAGAAGCTGTTCCATTACCACACCGGTTATCCGGGTGGGATCAAGCAGCGCACGATCACCCAGCGCCTTGAGGGCAAGAACCCCGGCCATGTCGTGCGCAAGGCTGTCGAGCGCATGATCACCCGCGGCCCGCTGCAGCGCGCGCAGATGAAGCACCTGTATGTCTATGCAGGCAGCGAGCATCCGCATGAAGGCCAGAAGCCGCAGGTTCTCGACGTTGCGGCGCTGAACCGCAAGAATTCCGTCTCCAGCCACCAGAACGGGGCCTGATCACCATGTCTGAAACCCAAGAACGTACAGGCACGCTGGCCGACCTGCAGGGAGCAGTCGCGTCGGGTCAGATCGAGGCCACTGAAAACGCCGCACCGGTTTACGAAGCCAAGCGCGATGCGCAGGGCCGTTCCTATGCCACGGGCCGTCGCAAGGACGCCGCCGCGCGCGTGTGGATCAAGCCGGGCAAGGGCGACATCATCGTCAACGGACGTCCGGTCGGCACCTATTTCGCCCGTCCCGTCCTGCGCATGCTGATCACGCAGCCGTTCCTGGTGGCTGATCGCTACAACCAGTTCGACGTCTACTGCACCGTGACCGGTGGTGGCCTGTCGGGTCAGGCGGGTGCGGTCCGTCACGGCATCAGCCGTGCACTGACGCATTACGAACCGGCCCTGCGTGGCATCCTGAAGGCCGCGGGCTTCCTGACGCGCGATCCGCGTGTTGTCGAACGCAAGAAGTACGGTCGCGCCAAGGCACGTCGTTCCTTCCAGTTCAGCAAGCGCTGATTGCAGATCCTGTTGCGTCTCTCCCGCTCCTGCGGGGGATGCGATGGGTCAGGCGAGTATCGGAAAACGGGGTGGGCCAGTCATGGTCCGTCCCGTTTTTTGCATTTTGGGCAGCAGGAACCGCACGTGGGAGCGTCCGGTTGCGCGCACGATGATTGGCAAAAAACAGGGCGCCTTGAAGCTTTCTGAAAAAAGCTTCACCAAAAACCTTTATTATTTTGAGTGTGTTACCTGATCCGGGGTCGATGGCGCGGAGGCATCATATGCCCCGGCTTACGCCCCAACACCCTACATGAACGGATTATCCACCTTCCCGCCCTTGTGCGATGGGGGCCTGATGGCGGCGGGCAGGTCCGGCGTGGATTGCAGTCTGTCCACCACCGACTGCAGGAACGCCAGCAGGTCCTGCGCCTTGCGCAGTCCCGCCCTGTCACGGGTCAGGTCGGTCTGTCCGTAAAAGGCGATGCTGTCGGTGCCGTTTTCGACCGTGATCCCGTCAATCGTGCAGGATGCACTGTCATCGGCAAAGGGGACCAGCGCCGGTGGGGTGGGCTGTTTCATGTTGTGACTCCGGTATCGGGCATGCATGTGCGTGGGGCATCAGTCTCGGGGCCCCGACTGTATTGATGTTCCCCTGCCGGAAGCGGAATTCCCGGCAGGATGAATACGAATGTTACGGATGGGATGCCATCCATAAGGTAAAGGGAATGCGGACATCATATCAGTACCGCCAGTAATGATGGACACGGCGCTTGTGACGCCGTGATGTCGTGTGCCGGACAGTCCGCAGGGGCAGGGTAATATAGGTCTGTTTCAGCGCGGCGGGGAGTGCGGGGAACGGATCGACCCCCACCGTGCGGATCAGCACGGCGATCGTGACGCGCGCGCAGGTGGGATTGCGCAGCGTGTTGTGGCACACATAGACCCCTGCCGCGTGCTGGCGCGGGTCATAGATGGCCTTCCATGTCGAGGTCGGGACCAGCACCCGGTCGCGCCCGATGCTCGACAGGCGGCGGGCACGGAAGGCCGGGCCGGTCACGACATAGACCTCGCCATCTTTCTCGGCGAGGCGGCGGACCGCGCTTTCGATTTCCTCCCACCTGCCACGGTTGAGCGCGGCGCTCTGCGGCACGACATTCGACAGGCGGAAGCTTTCCGCCTGCATGGCCTCATCGGGCATGTCCCCCGATGGCGTCATGTGGCCCCGGTCGTAGCCGGAATGGACGTAATCCTCCAACTGCGCGCCTTCGCCGGCGGGCAGGCGTTCATCGGGCTGGAATTCGCCCCGCCGGGGTGTGGATTCGGCCGCGCGGATGCTTTCGGCCGTCAGGTGCTCGGCGGACCAGATCGGTTCGTGCGCAATTCCGGAATGCAGCACCACAAAGGCCGTGTTGCACAGCAGGCGCGCCTGTGCCGACAGTTTTTCGTTCGTCAGGGCCGGCAGGCGTCCGTCCGGCCCCATGGACTCGCATGGCGCCGCCCGTGCCCCCGAGGCCAGCAGCAGCATGGCGCATGCCAGTAGGGAAGGGACACGCATTTTCATGGGGTCGGCACAGTGGCGGCGGGACGGGGACGGAGGAACATGTGGTGGTCGAATCCTGTCATGTCTGTTAATGACGGCGGCAGCAGAGCGAAGGTGAATACATGACGGACGAGACCCCGCATGTGCGTTATGTGCAGGCCCCCGACCCGGACAAGGTGGTGCTGCGGCGACGTGAAAAGCCGCTGACCCCGGTGCAGCGGAAACTGTATGTCGGCATTCGTGTGCTGGTGATCCTTCTGGCCTGTGTGGCGGTGGGCGACATGGTGCTGCACTGGCTGCGCCCCGCCTGAAGGGCGGAAGGTATTTCAGGACAACCCGCTGGTAAAAAATAAAAGTTTCCGGGTGTCCCTTTTTTCAAAAAGGTGGCGTCTTTTGAAGCTTTTTGAAAAAAATCCTCACCGAAAACTTCTGTCCAATGGCTGTATCAGGGCGGTGCATCCGTGTCCGTGCCGTCATGGGCGAGCGCCATGGTGATGTCGAGCGTTTCCTGATTGACCTGCGCGTCAAAGATGCGGTCCACGCTGACGGCGTCCTCGTGGCCTGCCATGTCCCCGAATTTCAGGTGTGGCCAGTCAATCCGGTCATGGGTCGCGCGCGTGACATCGAATGACAGCATGGGATGGGATATCAGCGCCCCCGACGGGCCGGGTGCGACATAATCCCACGTGAAGCGGCACCGCGCCGGGGCGCCTGTCTGTGTGAACAGGGCATGGACGAAGCCGGGGCTGATATCCGTCTGCAATGTGTTCATCAGGTAATGCGGCGTGCTGCGGATCAGGTCGGGCGTCAGGCGGGCGCTGAAGATGCCGGCGGCGATCATCTGCGGCATCTGCGTGGTAAAGCGCGCCTGGTCAATGGTGGCATGCACGGTGCAGTCATGCGCCGCATGGTCGATCCGTGCGCTGACCCCCCATGCCTGTGCGGTGGAATTGGGCGGCAGCAGCGCGGCGGGATAGGTCGCGGCATGGGCCACGACACCCGGCACCAGCATGGCCGTCGCCATCATGGCCATGCGGGCAGTCCCGCCGAATCGGGCGGCAGGAGATGTCCCTGAATGTTCGGATGGGAACAGAAACGAGCAAATTCGCATTAAATTTTTTCTTAAACTTTCGGGCAGGTTATCCGCACGGGACCGATTGTTGCGCCATGCCATGTCCAGAAATCCAGCATCCTGCAGGGAAAATCGCATGTCGGATCATGGGCGCGCGCAGTGTTCGCAAGGGGGCGGCCTTTCCCCTGTGGCCATGTCCCGCGCCGTCGGCGATGCGCTCTTTTCTTGGCTGTTTTGATGTGCCAAAGCGAAATCATGGCATATATTACCACAAACCCCTATACCAACGAAGTAGTCGCCCGCTTCGCGGATCTTGACGACGCGCAGCTTGAGGCCCTCGTGACCCAAGCGGCCGACACGTTCGAGACATGGTCACGCACCTCCTTTGCGGAGCGTCGCGCCATCATGAAAAAGGCCGCATCCCTGCTGCGCGAACAGGCGGACCAGTACGCTGCGCTCCTGACGCTGGAGATGGGCAAGCTTGCCCGCGAGGCACAGGGCGAGGTCAGGCTGTCGGCCGATATCCTCGACTACTATGCCGACAATGCGGAGCGTTTCCTCGCCCCGGTCCCGCTGACGGAGGCCCAGACCGAGACCATGCGCCCGATGATCGTCAGCGACCCGATCGGGGTGCTGCTGGCGGTGGAGCCATGGAACTTCCCGTATTACCAGCTTGCGCGCGTCGCAGGCCCGCAACTGATGGCGGGCAATACGGTGGTCGTGAAACATTCCTCCATCGTGCCGCAGTGCGCGGCTGCCTTTGACAGGCTGTTCCGCGATGCGGGCGCGCCGGATGGGGCCTATACCAACCTGTTCGCCACGCGCGACCAGCTTAACCGCCTGATCGAGGACCCGCGCATTGCCGCCGTGTGCCTGACGGGTGGCGAACGCTCCGGCGGTTCGGTGGCCTCCCGCGCGGGCAAGAGCCTGAAGAAGACGACGCTGGAACTTGGCGGGGCCGACGCGTTCATCGTGCTGGATGACGCGGACCTCGACAAGACGGTCAAATGGGCCGTCTGGGGCCGCCTGAACAATGGCGGGCAGTGCTGCGTGGCGTCCAAGCGCTTCATCGTCGCGGAGTCCATCGCCGATGCGTTCATCGCGAAGTTCAAGGAAGCACTGGACAAACTGGTCGCGGGCGATCCGCGCGACCCGGCCACGACCCTGCCGCCGATGTCCTCCCAGGGGGCGGCCGACGAACTGAACGAGCAGGTCCGCCAGGCTGTCGCCCATGGTGCGCGCCCGCTTTATTGCGGGGCGGAAGTGCCGAAGCAGGGCGCGTTCGTCCGGGCGACCATCCTGACGGATGTGGCGCGTGACAATCCGGCCTACTTCCAGGAATTCTTTGGCCTCGTGGCCATGGTCTTCCGCGTGGGCAGCGATGAGGAAGCGATCGCGCTGGCGAATGATTCCGAATTCGGCCTTGGCGGTTCCGTCTTCACCCGTGACGAGAAGCGCGGCGTGGCGGTGGCCCGTCAGGTGCGCACCGGCATGGTGTTCATCAACCACCCGACCTGGACCGCCCCCGAACTGCCGTTCGGCGGCATCAAGAAGTCGGGCTACGGGCGTGAACTTTCGGGCATGGGCATTGATGAATTCGTCAACAAGAAACTGATCAACGTCGTTGATATCGACGCCCCGTAATCGGGTGGCAGCAGCACAGGGCACGGACGCGACCCGCTTTCGTCCGTGCCCTGTCGCGCAGGGTTGGCCGTCGCAGTCCGTTTCGCAGGCGTCATTAAGTAAAAGTAACAGCGCGGCATAAAAAAGACATAATATTCCACTTTTGGTTCACGCTTTCCAAAAGTATATCCGGGATGTTATTTTAAAATTCACATCAAAATATTGTTTTTCCGATTGAATGCTGTCCTGTGATAGGCAATATGCGTCGTCATGTCCGCTGGCATACAGGCCGCAAGGGCCGGCATCGCAGGGGGCATGGGTGGCAGGACGTGCGGACAGCATGCTCCGGGCGCCAGTGACGACAATAAGAATATGTACCGGAACCAGCAGGAAGGCGGGAGTAAGGCACACCCCCATGCTCCGCTTCGTTGGTCCAACCGGTCGCAGGAAGGCAGGATACCATGCTTGATTCACAGGTTATCGAGATAGACGGGATCTTCGTGGGCACGGCGATCCTGGTGGACAGGAACCAGACCCATCGTTTCTATGCCACGCATGACAACGTACGTTCGCTGCACAACATGATCGTGCAGGATATGACGGCGCTGAAGCATCGCGTGGCGCAGACATTCCGGCGCATGGCGCGCTGTGACATGGGCGCACTTGGCCGCCTGCGTCCGCAGGGGCAGGTCTGAAGTATTCAGGGATATAGGTGCCACTTTTTTCAGGAAAGTGGCGTCCTTTTGAAGCTTTTTGAAAAAAGCTTCACCAAAAACTTTTAATGAATGAAAGTTTTTTGGTTCTTTTTTTCAAAAAAGAACACCACGGCCGCCGGGCAGGAATGACCTCGCCCGGCGGAATGCATCAGCGGATGACGCGGCGGCGCAACTGCGTCACGTCGCGCACCGCCCCGTGCGAGGCGCTGGTGGTCAGCGCGGCATAGGCCTGCAGCGCGGTGGAAACGACACGGTCACGCTTTGGCTGCCATGCCTGTTCGTCGCGCTCTTCCATGCGGTCGCGGCGCGCGGCCATTTCGGCGTCCCCCACCGTGGTGCGCAGCACGCGCGCGGGGATGTCGATCTCGATGGTGTCGCCTTCCTCCAGCAGGCCGATCAGGCCGCCTTCCGCCGCCTCGGGGGAGATGTGGCCGATCGACAGGCCCGAACTGCCGCCCGAAAAGCGGCCATCGGTGATCAGGGCGCACTTTTCCGCCAGCCCCTTGGATTTCAGGTAGCTGGTGGGATAGAGCATTTCCTGCATGCCCGGACCGCCCTTCGGCCCTTCGTAACGGATGACGACGACATCGCCCGGCTTGATCCGGTCGCCAAGGATAGCGGACACGGCATCATCCTGGCTTTCGAAAATCCGCGCAGGCCCGGTGAAGGTCAGCAGGTTCGCCGCAACGCCCGCCGTCTTCACGATGGCCCCGTCCTCGGCAATGTTACCGAACAGGACGGCAAGGCCGCCGTCACGGCTGTAGGCATGCTCGCTGTCGCGGATGGCGCCCGCCGCCCGGTCGGTGTCGAGTTCGGTGTAGCGGCTGGCCTGCGAAAAGGCCTGCGTGGTGCGCACGCCACCGGGGGCGGCACGGAACAGGGTCTGCGCGGCCCCGTCCACGTCGGGGCTGCTGATGTCCCATTTCGCCAGCGCCGCGCGCAGGGTGGGGGCGTACACCGTCGGCACGTCGTCATGGATCAGGCCCATGCGCATCAGTTCGCCCATGATGGCGGGGATGCCGCCCGCGCGGTGCACGTCCTCCATATGGATGTCGGAGCGCGAGGGCGCGACCTTGCACAGGTTCGGCACCCGGCGCGACAGGCGGTCGATGTCGGCCATGGTGAAGGGTACCTTGCCCTCATGCGCGGCGGCCAGCAGGTGCAGCACCGTGTTGGTCGATCCCCCCATCGCGATATCGACGGACATCGCGTTTTCAAAGGCGGGCAGCGTGGCGATGCCGCGCGGCAGGGCGGTGGCGTCGTCACGTTCGTACCACTGCCGCGCCAGTTCGACGATGCGGTGCCCGGCCTGCACGAACAGGTCGCGCCGGTCGGCATGGGTGGCCAGCAGGCTGCCATTGCCGGGCAGGGCGAGGCCCAGCGCCTCGGTCAGGCAGTTCATGGAATTGGCGGTGAACATGCCGGAACACGACCCGCAGGTGGGGCAGGCGGAGCGTTCGATCTGCTGCGACTGGTCATCGCTGACGCGGCTATCGGCGGCCGCGACCATCGAACTGATCAGGTCAACGCGACGCTCCACGCCTTCGTTCAGGATCTTCCCCGCTTCCATCGGCCCGCCGGAGACGAAGATCGTGGGGATGTTCAGCCGCATCGCCGCCATCAGCATGCCCGGCGTGATCTTGTCACAGTTGCTGATGCACACCAGCGCATCGGCGCAGTGGGCGTTGACCATGTATTCCACGGCGTCCGCGATCAGTTCGCGCGACGGCAGGCTGTAGAGCATGCCGCCATGGCCCATGGCGATCCCGTCATCGACGGCGATGGTGTTGAATTCCCGCGCGACGCCGCCGGCTTCGGCCACGGCGCCCGCGACCAGTTGGCCCAGGTCCTTGAGGTGGACATGCCCCGGCACGAACTGCGTGAACGAATTGGCCACCGCGATGATCGGCTTGCCGAAATCCTGGTCCTGCATGCCGGTCGCACGCCACAGGCTGCGCGCACCGGCCATGTTGCGGCCATGTGTCGTGGTGCGGGAACGATAGGCAGGCATCGGTAAACCTTTCTGCGGTAACTGGGACAGCCAGTGATGATATGGGTATGACTACACGGCAATTACAGGACCGCATCCTTCCACGCCACCCCGTTGTTTCGCCCATGCGGGTTCCCCATGCCGGGGCCATGCAGGGCATGGGGACGGGGGGTGCGGGACGCGGGTCGAAACTTCGTGCAATGGCAGGCGTTTCGCATCAATCCGGAAGAAAGGGCAGGCATGACCGAGACAGGCAGGGGAATCGTACGCAGGCAGGATCCCCCACCCCGCAAGGGACGCGCGGTTCCGCCCGTGCGCGCGATCGTGGCGGGTACGCTGTGTGTCGCGGTGCTTGCGCTGGTGATCCTGTGGTCATGGGACTGGTTCATTCCGCTGGTGGAGCGCAGGGCGGGGGCGGCGATCCATCGCAGGGTCACGATCGCGCACCTGCATGTCCATCCCGGCCGGGTCATTACGATCGGGGCCGATGATGTCCGTATCGAACAGCCCGAGGGCTTTGGCGACCTGCCGCCACTTGCCACCGTGCGGCGGCTTGACGTCGCCATCCGCTGGTGGCCGCTGCTGTCGGGTGGTGGGCTGGACCTGCCGCTGATCGCGCTCGACACCCCGGTCGTGGAACTCCGCGAACGCGCGGATGGCAGCACGAATTACGATTTTTCCGATCCCAAGGCGACCCCGGCGACACAGCAGGCCCAGCAGGCGAGGGCACGGGAAGCGGACGCGAAGCACCCCGCGCCGCAGGACGCCACGGCAGCAAAGGACACATCGGCCGCCACCAATGATGCCGCCACGACGATGCCACGCATCGGTGCGATACGGATCGCCAGCGGGCAACTGCATGTCGCGCATGCCAGGCTGCATACCGACATGCGCGGCGAGGTCCATACGACCGACGCCACGGACAAGGAGGATGCCCGCCTGCTGATGGATGCAAAGGGCACCTATGTCGGGCAGGCGATCGTCGGCCATTTTTCCGGCGGGACGCTGGTTTCGCTACAGGACCGCACGCAGCCCTATCCGGTTGACCTCGACATCCGCCATGGCGCGACCCGCCTGACGCTGCGCGGGACGGTGGATGATCCCCTGACCCTTGCCGGGGCGCGGCTGCGGCTGTCGCTGGCGGGGCCGGACATGTCGCTGCTCTATCCGCTGACGGGGGTGGTCATCCCGCAGACCCCGCCCTATCGCGTGGTGGGGAACCTTGATTACAGCGCGGCGCATGTCCGTTTCCGTGACCTTGACGGGCATGTCGGCTCCAGCGACCTTGGCGGTGACCTGTCGATCGACCCGCACCAGGCGGTGCCGTTCGTGGATGCGGAACTACATTCGCGGCGTGTGGACCTTGCCGACCTTGGCGGGTTCTTTGGCGCGACGCCGGGGGACAGACCTTCCACCGCGCAGCAGCAGGCCGAAGCCCGCGCCCATGCCAGCAGCAACGCCGTCCTGCCCAGCACGCCGATCAACATGCCGAAGCTGCGCGCGACGAATGTCCATTTCGCCTATCACGGGGACCATATCGAAAACCGCCATACGCCATTGGACAATATCGACGTGCTGGCCGATATCCGCGATGGCGTGATTGACGTCCATCACCTGAATTTCGCGGTGGGGTCGGGCACGCTGGCCAGCAATGGCACGTTCACGCCCCATGGTGACGCGGTGGAGGCGCAGATCGGGATCGACCTTGTGCGCATCAACCTTTCGCGCCTGATGCAGGCCGCGGGCAAGTTCGAGGGCAATGGCGTCTTTGGCGGGCATCTGGCGATCCATGGCACCGGCACGTCCCTGGCCGGTATCGTCGCCGATGGCGATGGCGGCATGACGGTCGCGCTGGATCAGGGGGGCGATATCTCCGCCGTGCTGCCGGACCTGCTGGGACTGGAACTTGGCAAGGCGCTGCTGTCGATCCTTGGTCTGCCGGGCAAGACGGACCTGAAATGCATGATCGCGGACATGCCGTTGCGCCAGGGCATACTGGATACGCGCACCTTCCTGATCGAGACGGGGGATACCCGCACGGTTGGCAAGGGGAGCCTCGATTTCCGCAACAACACGATCGATTACGCGCTGATGACGGATTCACGGCATTTCGCGGTGGGGTCCTTTCCGGGGACGCTGCATATCACGGGATTGCTGAAGAAACCGTCCATCACGCCGAGCACGGAGACGATCGCGCGTGCGGTGGGATCCGTCCTGCTCGGCGTGGTGACGCCGGTGGCCCTGCTGCCAACGATTGAGGCCGGGGTGGGCAAGCAGTCGCTGTGCGCGCAGGCCATCCGGGATATGCAGAATAACCCCGCATCGGGTCAGGCGCCGGTTGCGGGACGGCCGCAGCCACGCCGCCATCATGGCGCCGCCCGTCATGGCAAAGCCGCACAGGCCACGGGGGCAGGGCAGTTGAGTGCCGCTGAACGCGCCCGGATCCGGTCGGTCTGGGCCGCGCGCATGAAGGCGTCGCACTGATGCATGGTGGGGTGGAATCCCCGCTTGACCATGCGGGGTGATATGGGCAAAAGAAAAACCATGGCCCCATGGCGGGCCGGGGATGGGGCTTTCCATGGCCCGTTTCCTCCAGAAGCCGTCCCTTTCCAAAGGGGGCAGTTGCCGGGTTAGCACAGTGGTAGTGCAGCGGTTTTGTAAACCGAAGGCCGGGGGTTCAAATCCCTCACCCGGCACCATCTTTCTAATAAAAACAGTATGTTAGAAATGACGCACGGGGCGCATGTGGCGCATGATCCCGGCAAAAAAGCCGTCATGACAGGGACGGCTGTAAACCGGCCCCATGATGATGAACAGAAGTTTTTGGGTGCCGCCTTTTTCTAAAAAGGCGGCGTCTTCTGAAGCTTTTTGGAAAAAGCTTCACCAAAAACTTCTTTGAATTTCACGATGTTTCATGGGCAGGCTTTTGGTTGGCGGGAACAGGCGGTAAAAAAGTCGCGTGCCTGATCGGTGCGCCATCGGACACGTCCAGAACATCAGGGAGTCCCACATATGTCAGGTCCATCCACGCCCTATCATGTCGATCCCCTTGTCTGGGGGCATGGCCCCCGGGTGTTCGAGATTTTCGTGGAGCCAACATGCCCGTTCTCGGTCCGGGCGCTTGGCAAGCTTGATGCGCTGCTGCGGCAGGCGGGGGAAGACCGGATCACGATCAAGATCCGGTTCCAGTCCCAGCCATGGCACATGTTTTCGGGCGTGATCGTGCGGGCCATCCTCGCCGCCTCCACGCTGGAAGGGGGCAAGGAAACGGCGCGCAGGGTCATGGATGCCGTTGGCGCGCATCGCGAGGAGTTCGAGTTCACCAATCATTGCGCCGGTCCCAACATGGATGCCACGCCCAACGACATCATCCGGCGCATGGAACAGTATAGCGGCGTCGCGCTGGCGCAGGCCTTTGCCGTGCCGGAGTTGCAGAAGGCCATCAAATGGCACTGCAAATACGCACGGCAGAACGGCATCCATGTCTCGCCCACCTTCATGGTCGATGGCCTGATTGATCCTGCGATCAGCAGTGGGGATACGGTGGAGGCATGGATGGAGCGGATTTTCGCCTGATCCTGCATCCCGCCTGTCTGCCAGATGAAAGAGCTGGTGAAGCTTTTTTCAAAAATGGTTCATGGGGAGCATCATGCTTCGTGCGGCATGCACCTCATGAACTTTCCGGGATTTTCTGGCCGGTGTTGTTGAAGAGGATGCGGCCCTGACCTGACCGGGTTGATGGCAGGTACGCGGAGATTCCAGTATCTTGACCGCTTTCTGGTAATCGCTGGGGGCAGATGCACACCGTCATCCGCACGAAGATGCACAGAAAAATAGCATGATAAAAATTGGAATTTATTCCCGACATGCAGATTGAAGCAAAGACCTGCCTGTTCCATCGGGCAGGAATTCCCGGGGCGCCAGAAAACTCCTGAAAGGATGTGCCTTTACTGGAGGGATGTTTCCGCTTCCAGGGGAAGTTGGGCTTTCTTGCCCTCGGCAAGCAGGTCAAGGCTCACAGGACGGCGGTTGAGTTTTTCTGAATACATCCAGCTATGCAGAAGAACTGTCTCGATCCATTTGCGGACCTGCGGGTTGGGAATGGCCTCCAGAAAAGCAAGGGACTCATTCTCGCTTTGTGCAGAAGCGTTCCAGTGGGCGACCGCAGTATGGCCGACAGCATAACTCGCCAGCAGACGGATAAGATGATTGTTGATATGCTCATCCTGGGCAAGCGCCATCAGGTAGCGTTGCCCGATCAGCAGATTGACGGAGGGATTGCTTAAATCCTCCTTTCGGCCACCGGCGAAATTCGCTGCCGTACGCGGCATGAGCTGCATCAGTCCCCTTGCGCCACTTCTGGAGACGACCCCTGGCTGGAAACGCGACTCAATGGAAATGATTGCGTATATGAGTGCCGGGTCCACCACGAACCCACCGCGTGGCGTAAAGCGCTGCGGAAGGTCAATGGTGTGGCCGGGGACAAGCCTGCTGGGTTCCGTGCGACTGACTGGTACATCCGAAATTTCGGCCACGTCCCCGACCGCGTGCGCGACAACGCCTATGGACTGGCGCGCATCGGGATTGCCTGCATCCGCCCAGTCACTACGCAGTTCCGCTTCCGCCAGATCCACACGACCGACCTGAAGAAGGGCCAGCGCCCGGTGGCCTGCGGGCCGGGCGGATACTGTCGTGATGTCCGTGGCCGTCGGTACGCCGGCATCATGTATCTGTCCGTCGTTCCTGTTGAGGGTATGGCGTGCGAGCGCCCCATAAAAACAGTCCCGGCAACGGGCGCTTTGCACAAGCCAGCGCAACGCATCTTTCCTGTTGCCAACCTGTCCTGCGGCGTGGCCTGCCCACCAGGCGGCCGCGCTGTGCTGGTCCCTCGATCCCCTGCCAGCACTGGCGGCCCACGCGAACAGGAGTTGTGCCTGCGGTATCTCACCCAACCGCCAGGCGGACAGGCCCGCGTAAAACGCCACCTTGCCGTCGGTATCCCGAGATACTGGCGTGGCCAAAGCCCTGTCGAGGAGGAACTGGTCCCGGCCCTGTATATAAAGGTTCTGCGCATCAACGGCGGTGATGGCGCCACCAGAGGCCCTGTTTGCGCTGGTGGAGGCGGTTATCGGGTATCCTGCCGATACATTCGTAGGCACATCGTTATGGGATTCCAGCAATGCCTGCATCATGGGTGCTGCCGGAAGATCCGGGTAATGTGCCAGCCAGTTTTCCAGCATGGGCGTGGAACAGGCGTACGACGCATACATGCACCGTTCGGCCAGGACGGTGCCGGTCAGGCTGCCATCCCTTACCTGCTGCAGTTGGGCATCGGCCCTGTCGAAATTGCCTGCGGACTGGCTTGCCAGGGCAGCACGGATACGGGCGGCATCGCTGGGAGAAAGCGGATGGAGCAGGGCTGCCTGCCCCCCCTGCATGGGCACAGCCATGGCCACCTCATCTGCCGGGGTCGAAGGGTCCAAAGTCCCGGCGGCCCGGCAAAGTGTTGTTGGCAAAGAAAAAATGGCAATAGAAGCAACAGAAAAAAGTGTTAATATCCGGTGCTTCATGGGGGGCAAAATATACCGCATGATTGTTGCCAATAACATATATCTTAAAATGGACAAACATCCGAATTCCACTCTGGCAGACCAGTAATATTCGGGTGGAAATGCGGGATGGGCCGTCCCGGCGGTTATGCAGGGAAATTCATGGCATGCCAGTTACAATGGGGACTGGTGATGAATGATGATTGGCGATTGATGGTGTGATTGCGGGCCATTTCTGGCTGTCGCGCCACGGGCCCGCAGATAGTCGTGGATACAGAACACCCCATCCATGCCGGGGTTGCAGGACCATGAAAACCGGCAAGCCCCGTGTTGCCCGGGTGCGCTTCAGGCCCGTGGTCGCGTCGTGTCAGGGATTGACGCCCGAAGCAGAGGCGTCACTTCGCCCAGAGCAACGGACCTGAACAGGTCGATATATGGGCCAGCATTCTGTCCGGACATATCGCTGATCTTTCAGATCCGTTTACTGGTCCGCATTGTCTTTTACCGCCCATGCAAAGGCCCATTCGGGTTATCAGCCATCATACGGGGGACGGCAGGCCGATGGCTTGCAGGCGCGTGTCTACATCACGGCGTATCTGCCCGATTGCCTCTGCACGGCGGCCCATCGCTTCATTGCGGTCGATTGTGTGCAGCGTCCTGACCACGTCCGCCTTATGCCCACTCGTGGCACCGAAAGTCCTGCCAACATCCATGCGGCGCTCACGCGGCACATGTAACTGCACCATACAAGACTGTAACGGCAGAGGTCGCTAAGTAACCGATTTTATATGGGAAAATAGAACGTGGCGGAGAGAGTGGGATTCGAACCCACGGTACGCTATTAACGTACACACGCTTTCCAAGCGTGCGCCTTAAGCCGCTCGGCCATCTCTCCAGCCGGTCAGGAGCGGGATTGAAATCCTGCCTGACGGATGCGGAACATAGCAGCAATTCGTGCAAGCGCAAGGGGGAACAGCACGATTATCCCCCTCATTTGCGGGATAATCGTGCCATGTCGCGCCCGTTGTTACTGGTCCATCTTCAGCGCGGCAAGGAACGCGCTCTGGGGGATTTCCACCTTGCCGAACTGACGCATTCGCTTCTTGCCTTCCTTCTGCTTTTCCAGCAGCTTGCGCTTGCGCGAGATGTCGCCGCCATAACATTTGGCCGTCACGTCCTTCGACATCGCGCCAAGTGTTTCACGCGCGATGATCCGGCTGCCGATGGAGGCCTGGATCGCGATCTTGAACAACTGGCGCGGGATCAGGTCCTTCAGCTTCGCGCAGATCGCACGTCCCCGCGTTTCCGCCGCCGAACGGTGCGCGATGAAGGACAGCGCATCCACCGGTTCCTGATTGACAAGGATGGAGATGCGCACAAGGTCGCTCTCCTCGTAATTGTCCATCTGGTAGTCGAAGCTGGCATACCCGCGGGAGACGGATTTCAGCCGGTCATAGAAGTCGAAGACCACTTCGTTGAGCGGCAGGCGATAGACCGCCATCGCACGGTTGCCGACATAGGTCAGGTCCTGCTGCACCCCACGCCGTTCCGTGCATAGTGTCAGCACCGCGCCCAGATATTCGTCCGGCACCATGATGGTCGCCTTGATCCACGGCTCCTCGATCCGTTCGATCAGGGAACCGTCAGGCATGTCGGCGGGATTGTGCAACTCTTCCATCTCGCCATTGGTGCGCCACAGGCGATAGACGACCGAGGGTGCGGTCGCGATCAGGTCGAGGTTGAATTCACGGCTGAGGCGTTCCTGGATGATTTCCAGATGCAGAAGCCCGAGGAACCCGCAGCGGAACCCGAAGCCCAGCGCGGCCGAGGTCTCGGCCTCGTAATGGAACGACGCATCGTTCAGCCGCAGCTTGGCAAGGCTGTCGCGCAGCTTCTCGAAATCATCGGCGACGACGGGATACAGCCCGCACCACACGACCGGCACGGACGGCTTGAACCCCGCCAGCGGCTTGTCGGCGGGACGACGGTCGTCGGTCAGGGTATCGCCCACGTTGCAGTCGGCCACCGTCTTGATCGCCGCGTTGATGTAGCCGATCTCCCCGGGGCCAAGCTCCTCCACCGGGGTCAGGCGCGGGGCGAATACACCCACCTGGTCCACGTTATGGACAACGCCGGTGGACATCATGCGGATACGCATGCCCTTCTTCAGGCGGCCTTCCTTGACGCGGACCAGCGTGATGACCCCGAGATAGGGATCGTACCAGCTATCGACCAGCAGCGCCTTGAGCGGCGCTTCGGCATCGCCCTTTGGTGGCGGCAGGCGCGTGACCAGCGCCTCCAGCACAGCTTCGATGTTCAGTCCGGTCTTGGCGGACACTTCCACCGCGTCCTCGGCGTCGATGCCCACGACTTCCTCGATCTGCGCCTTGACGCGTTCGCAGTCGGCGGCGGGCAGGTCCACCTTGTTCAGGACCGGCACGATCTCATGATCGGCGTCGATGGCCTGGTACACGTTGGCCAGCGTCTGCGCCTCCACCCCCTGCGACGCATCGACCACCAGCAGCGATCCCTCGCACGCGGCCAGCGACCGGCTGACCTCATAGGCGAAATCGACATGGCCCGGCGTGTCCATCAGGTTGAGGACATAGGTCTTCCCATCCTTCGCCGGATAGGTCAGGCGCACGGTCTGCGCCTTGATGGTGATGCCGCGTTCGCGCTCAAGGTCCATGTTGTCGAGGACCTGGTTCGTCATCTCGCGCTGCGTCAGCGCGCCGCAGGCCTGGATCAGGCGATCGGCCAGCGTCGATTTCCCATGGTCGATATGGGCAATGATCGAGAAATTGCGGATCAGGGAAAGGGGCGTGTCGGTCATGCGCGAGACATAAGGTAAAAATTGCCAAAAGTCAGCCGGAAGATCATGAATTCATCCTGTTTTGCGCGGCTGTCGTGCCCGATCCGGCGACAAGGGTTACAGGCAGGCCATCGCAATGCGGTGAACACGCGTGTCGCCATCCATTTCGATGGTTTCCCCCTCTATGCGCCCAACGCCACGGATGCGGATTCGTTCATGCAGCGGCGCGCTCGGCAGGGCGTCGTGCCAGCGGTCGGTCACGATCCCGCAGCACGGGTGGGAATCGGGGCCATGCAGCAGCACCCGGTCATGCTGCCGGATCGCGGCGGTGGGGGAGACGACAAGGACGGCCCCGTTGCGAAAGACAGGCTCCATGTTGTCGGAATCGACCAGCACGGCGTACGAGTGATGGTCCGCCAGGCCGTGGAAATCCCATGTCTCCCACCGATCGCCACAGGGCAGGCCGGATTCATCAAACAGTTCGGCCTGTCCCAGTTCGGAAAATGGCACGATCCTGAGATGCGCGTGATGCGCCCCGCCCGGCCTGTCCCCATGCCCGTTCATCAGCCGCCCGAACCCCTCGAGCGAGATGCCGGTGGCCGATAGCGTGCGCGCCAGGCTTTCGGTGCCGGGCCAGCGTGGCCGCCCGGCGGGTGTCATGCGCTTGGACGGGTTGAAGGTCGTGCTGTCCAGACCTGCCGCGCGGGCCAGCCCGGATGGGGTCATGCCACGTTCTGTCGCCAGAAGATCCAGCGCCCGCCAGATGTCTTCGTGGCTGATCATGTCAGGGCCGTTTCAGGATTTCGCTGCAATGCCGTGTGGTCCCCGTTGCTGAAATTACAAACCGTCCGTCATCGCGCTGCAGGGCCAGGCCCATCCCCGCCATCCGTTTCAGGCAGGGGGCGTCGGGCACGTCCGCCGGGCGGCCTGCCTGTGCGCTCAGGCATAGGCGGTGCAGCGCCGAACGGCAGCACGTCTCGAGGTAGGGCTGGTCCCACATGGCCTCAGTCACCGCATCGCATGGGCGTAACACCGGGCATGGCCACGTGGCTGTGGCCGGACCGGCATGGCCCGTGGACGCAAAATCCGCATCCGTGGCCGCATGAAGGACGTAACATCATGAATGGCGATAAGAAAATGTGTCACTTTCAATAACGTATGCGCAGTATATATCATCACAATATTTTAATGAATATGCTATTTTTCAATATAACCGGATCAGGCCGGTTTTGCGCCCCCTGTGTCCCGGAAAAGGCAGCCATGTGTCAGGAGGACTCCCATCGGGGGATGGGGAGGATTATGTGAGGTGGAAAGGGACGGGAAGGGATTTTGTCACAACTCCGTCCAAATGCGGCCATAAGTCCATGGTTGTTTCCTGTCGGGTCAGCTTATCTTGCAGTTGATGAGGATAGTAATGAATTTCAATCGTTTTTTTCTTGTAGCGAGTCTGTCCGGTGCTGTTCTGGCCATGTCTCCTGCAGCACACGCCACGGATTGCAGCCAGAATTCCTCCACGCCGGGCTGGGACGTGCTCGGCCGTGCGGCGAATGCGACGGATTGCGCGAACAACCGTCTGCAGAACTATCGTGAGAAGAGCGACGAGCGCATGCAGCAGCGTGAGCAGGCGCTGCGGAACAAGGAAGACCAGTTGCGCAACGACACGACCGGCCGCCTCGACCGGGCCCGTGAGGCGGGTGAGGAAAAGCTGCAGGCTGGCCGCGATCGCCTTGATGCGATCCGCAATGCCCCGCAGCAGAAAATGGACCAGTTGCGCAATGCCGGCAATACGGAGCGTCAGAACTGGGACAACATGCGCAACCAGACGCGTTCCGACGTGGACAGCCTTCTGGGCGGTGGACAGTAATATCCTGCCCCCTTGCCTTTGGGCCAAGGGGCGGGCCGCACATTACGGGGCCTGAAATGACAATGGCGCGTGTGCCGGGGAAAAACCGGCACACGCGCCATTTCTTTTTGGGGCTGGCATAGGTAAGCCAACAGAGGCTTGATATGTTGTATGAAAGTACGTCGTCGCAGCCGGCTGCCTGTCAGCATCCAAAAGC
>NZ_JABJWD010000150.1:0-592 GCF_013155425.1 Gluconacetobacter entanii
TTCGATTACGCGACGCCCACGCCGATCTTCATTGCCGTGTCGCTCGCCAGTTCGGCGACCGTGCCGTCAGATGCGCTGACGCAGATACAGGCGGTGGCGGCCGCGGCCTTCGACGGCACGGATGGCGGGACGCGGGCGCGCATTGCGTCACGGCTGTATGCCAGCAGGTTCTATGCCGGGATCGCGGCGCTGGGCGCATGGGCGCAGATCGTGGAGATCACGATCGGCACGGCCGCCGCGCCCACCGGCTTTACGGTGCAGATGGACATCAACCAGGCGCCCACGCTTGATCCCGCCGACATCACGCTGGCGCTGGTGTGACATGGATAATGTGCAGCAGACCGTCATCAGCCAGTACGCCAACAGCCTCACCCTCTGCACCCTGATCGACGCATGGAACCAGTGCATCGACCCGACGGCCAGCATCGACAGCTTCTATAACTTGATCTGGAATGTGCAGACGGCGCAGGGCTACGGCCTTGACGTGTGGGGGCGCATTGTCGGCATCAGCCGGGTGCTGACGATAACCGAAGACCTGTTCTGGGGTTTTGGGGAGGCAGGCAATACCTCCGCCGCGCCCTTCGGGCAGGGG
>NZ_JABJWD010000151.1:0-1005 GCF_013155425.1 Gluconacetobacter entanii
ATACGGACCGGTGATCGTCGTGGCCATTGAGGCCGCCGGAGCGGCAGCCATCAGGGTCGTTGCCAGTAACGCCGTGCGAAGACGCATATTTTCGTCCTTCCTTAAGACTCGTTCTTTATAGTCGTGCCGCCGGGATGTCTGCGGTCGCTAGTCAGCTTCATGCGTAACATCCTATACCGCTATCGGTTTCGTTTTAGAAACCCATCAGTTTGGCAGGGCTGATATTACACTTATAATACGTATACACGATATATTATAATGACATGATAATAAAGGATAATTTAAGGATTTTCCGCATTGTTGCACTATGTTTCCCAAAAGGGACGGCGGATTGGCGATGCCGGTTTTCCCGGGACGTTGCCATAATAACACAATGTCCCATGGTCGGAGTCTACGGCGTCGTGTGACCGTCATCCGCCGTGGTGGAGGGCTTAGTGGATGATGACGGTGTGGCATCGTGCACGAAGACATGCCTGCGGCTGATGTGGAAATTGGCGGCCATGCCACTGAGCGCTCCCGCAGCCAGCGCGAAGACAGGATGGATCCGGCAGGTGACGGACAGGTGGAACAGCACAAGGACGCACCCGCGGTTCAGGCAGAATCCGGCACTATTCCCCACCATGAACCGTGCCCACTGGCGCAGGGCGTGCTGCCTGCCCGCATGGCTGCGGAAGGTCCATAGCCGGTTGCACAGCCAGTTTGCGGAAGCGGCAACGAAATATGCACTGAGGGCAGCGCCACTCAGTCCGATCAGTGGGCGCAGGGCATAGACGGTAGCCGTATCCCATCCCAGGCCCATTACACCGACAATCCCGAAGCGCAGGAACTGAAAAACGGGGGCAGGGGATCTGTCGGGCACCGAAATGCGCTCCTCACTTTCCGGCGTGGTGCATATGACGGCAATCCATCATGCCGTACAGCAAAAAGGGAGTGCCGAAGCACTCCCTTTCGCTGAAGTCAGTCTGACTGATTTTGGGATCAGTGCAGGATGATTTCGACGCGACG
>NZ_JABJWD010000152.1:0-3020 GCF_013155425.1 Gluconacetobacter entanii
CCACATGGTCCACGGTCATGGCCATCCATACCTTCTGGCTGGCGGCGACAGCGGCGGGGGTGGGGGTGGGCTGGGTCTCCATCATCGACCCCGCGCATGTCGCCGGCATGCTGGACGTGGATCCGGAATGGGAACTGGTGGCGTACCTGTGTGTCGGATATCCGCAGGACCCTTCCGACACGCCGGAACTGCAACGGCGTGGCTGGGAACGGCGCGATCCCGCGCGCCAGCAATGGATCGCACGCTGACGCCCCGCCACCGCCACGCCGGATGGGGCGGGGTCGTGCTGGCCGTGCTGCTGGGCTGTGCCGGTGCGGGGCATGACGCCCGGGCGCAGGCGTGGGGCAATGCGGGATGGCCCGGCGCGCTGTCATCGCCCATGGCGGGCATCATGCACCAGCAGGCCGCCAGCAGCGCACAGGCATGGCAGGGCACCATGGCCCACATGCGCGCGCAGCAAGACAGCGCCCGCGCCGCATGGTCCGCCGATGCCCGCGCGGGTGCCGCCGCGCGGCAGGACATGAACCGCCCCACCCCCGGCCGCGACGCGCCCGACAATACCGACAGGCCCGCCATCGCATCGGATGTCCCCGGCGATGATCCCTATGCCCGCGACTGGTCGCGTTTCGAGCGCGAGGAAACCCGCCTGCGCCAGCAGATGCGCAACACCCCCTGACGTCGCGCGCATGCCCGGCGGCAGGCCATCGCATCTGCGCCGAAGGTATGATAGGGTTGCGTTAACATTCCCGGCCCCCTGCGCCGGTCCCGCCCCAGTCCGGAGAATTCCTGCGTGTCGGCTGCCGTTCCGTCCTGCCACCCGTCTGCGGTGCCGCCGCCCGAACGGCCCGATGTCGCCGCGGTGTACGAGCATCGTCCAGCACTTGCGGCGCTGCGCCGCAGCGGGGCGATCGTGGATGCGCATGCGCTGGCCGCCGAATTCTGGGCCATCGACTATGCCATCGGCTTCATGGGCCACAACGACCCGCAGATGGAGCGCGACCCCAGACGCCGCCCCGCGCATGAAGGCCCGTCGCACAGCAGGCTGGGCGCGATCGAGCGTTACAAGTATATCCGCACCGCCATCGGCACGCGATGCGAACGCCTGCTGGTGCTGCTGATGGTGGAGGGACGCACCATGCCCGCCATCGCCGCGCATTTCGGCACGGAACAGACACATGTCGCCGGTGCGCTGGCGCTGCTGCTGGACATGCTGGTGGACCATTACGACGAAATGCCCGGCCCCCTGTGGAAGGGCTAGGGACTGCCTGAAAAACATTCACTCCGTCATCAACCCGTTCGCAGGACACATGCTCATGGACATCATCAGCGGAAGCTGCCTGTGTGGCGACGTGACCTATGACATCACCGCCGCGCCGCTGGATTTCGTGCTGTGCCATTGCGAACGGTGCCGCAAGACGACCGGTTCGTCCTTTGCCGCCAACCTGATCGTCCGCCCCGCCGACCTGCACTGGCGCACCGGCGCGGGACAGGTCCGGCGCTGGGACCTGCCCACCGCGCGCAGCTTCGCCACCGCAACCTGCGCCACGTGCCACACGCCCCTGCCCCACGCCACGCGCGACGGCGGGCGGATGATCGTACCGGCGGGCACGCTGGACACCGATCCGGGCCTGACGCCACGCCACCAGATCTTCACCGCGTCCAAGGCGCGCTGGTGCATTGATGTGGAGGACATTCCCGCCACGTCATGACGCGCGCGTTCCCATTTCCCCCGATTGCAGCACGAGGTCCGTCATGATCCCGCTTCCCACCGGCCATATCGCCGTCATCGGCAGCATCAATGTCGATTTCGTCTGCCGCGTGCACCGCTTCCCCCATGCGGGGGAGACGATGCATGTCCGCAGCGCGACAACAGGACTGGGCGGCAAGGGCGCAAACCAGGCGGTCGCCCTGGCGCGTCTGGGAAGCGTGGTCGAACTGGCGGGACAGATGGGCGATGACCCGCTGGCGCAGGTCGCACGCACCGCGATGACCGACGCGGGCGTGGGACTGCGTTTCGTGCACACCGAAACCGGGGGCGAAACGGGGCGCGCCTTCATCACCGTCAATGACGCGGGCGAAAACCAGATCCTGGTCCATGGCGGGGCGAACATGACGCTGCGCCCCGATGATGTCCCGGCACTGGCGCGTGTGTTCGACGGCGCGCGCGTGGTGATGATGCAGATGGAAATCCCGCCGGACATCGTCGTGCGCCTGTGTGACCAGGCACGGACGCAGGACATGACCATCATCGTCGATCCCGCGCCCGTCCCGCCCGACGGCCTGCCCGATGCGCTGTTCACGCTGGCCACCATCCTGACCCCGAACGAGACCGAAACGCAGGCCCTGACCGGTATCCTGCCCACCGACGCCACCACCGCCCGCGCGGCCGCCGCCATCCTGCACCGGCGCGGGGTGGAATGCGCCATCATCAAGATGGGCGCGCGCGGCGTCTTCCATTCCCGCCGCGACGGGACGGACGGGTTCGTGCCCCCCTTCGCCGTGACGGCGGTGGACAGCGTGGCGGCGGGCGACTGTTTCGGCGCGGGACTGGCGCGCATGCTGGCCTGTGGCGCACCAATGGAGCAGGCCGTGCGCTATGCCGCCGCGTGCGGCGCACTGGCGACAACCCGCCCCGGCGCGGCAGACGCCGCCCCCACGGCGGAGGAGGTCGAAGCGTTGCTTGACCGTCAGGGACCGCGCCCCTGAACCCCGCCAGAGGTCGCGGGCCTCTGGACACCATGCGTTTTAACGGATCAGGGGGCGTGCGCCTGCCGGGGCCGGGCCAGGCCGCTATGTTCCATGCGCCGACGGCCCTGCACAGTCAGGGGCCTTGCCCCCGAACCCCCACCAAAGGGTATTACCCTTTGGAAACCATGACCTTTAAACAGGTGCGGGGAACAAGGGGAGAGAATGCATTGGAAAAACGCGGGTTAGCACTACAGTTGCATTTTGTGTTGAGTTCTGAATCGATGGGTAACCATGATTCAGGATATGATGAGTGGCGGTACGTCTGTTGAAGA
>NZ_JABJWD010000153.1:0-310 GCF_013155425.1 Gluconacetobacter entanii
GCGCGCCTATGACCAGGTGATGCATGACGTGGTGCTGCAGAACCTGCCGGTGCGCTTCGCCATCGACCGCGCGGGCCTTGTCGGCGCGGATGGCGCGACGCATGCCGGCGCGTTCGACCTGAACTACCTCGGCTGCCTGCCGGGCATCACCATCATGGCGCCCAGTGACGAGCTTGAACTGCTCAACATGACCACGACGGCGGCGGCGTTTGACGAGGGGCCGATCGCCCTGCGCTACCCGCGCGGCGGCGGGTTCGGCCTTGACCTGCCGGCGGCGGGCAGGGTGATGGAGATCGGGCGCGGGCGCATC
>NZ_JABJWD010000154.1:0-1758 GCF_013155425.1 Gluconacetobacter entanii
TCTTCCGTAAAACGACTGCGTTTCATTCGTCCGTATCCTTCTCGATCGGACTCTACTTTAAAATGGTGACATTTCCGGGGGGCACGTCACCTGGAAAGGGGGAACTGGCAAAAGCGATCCGTTATGCGCTCAACCGGTGGAAGGCCTTTACCCTGTTCCTCGAAGATGGTCGTGTCGCCATCGACAACAATCCTGCCGAACGCGCCATACGGCCCGTATGCGTGGGGCGAAAAAATTATCTCTTTGCCGGATCCGACACCGGGGGCGACAACATCGCTGATGCCATGACGCTTATCGAAAGCGCAAAACTCTCCCGGCTTAATCCGCACGATTACCTCGCCGACGTCCTGGCCCGTATCAACGAGCACAAGATCAACCGGCTCCACGAACTGTTGCCATGGAACTGGAAACCCGTGAATACACTGCACAGGCAGGCCGCATAATCAAGGCGGCCCAGAGCGGCCGGTTACCACGCAATGGCGATATCCCTTATGACCGGCTGCATCATTTCGTCAGTACCGGTGTGTGGGACAGTGCGCCACTTGAGGCTGCTCTGTGGCGTCATGCTGACCATCAGGGTGGGCGGGGAGCGTTCATGGCTGATCATCGATGATACCTCCCTTCCCAAAAAGGGAGAACATTCTGTTGGCGTAGCGCCCCAATATGCTTCGACCCTGGGCAAGAAAGCGAATTGTCAGACACTGGTGTCCGTGACACTGGCTTCGCGTGAAGTGCCACTGATGCTGTCACTCCGTCTGTTCCTGCCCGATATCTGGACAGCAGATCCGGCACGCCTGAAGCGGGCTGGTGTTCCACTGGAACATCAGGGGCCCCAGGACCAAACGGGAGATGGCGATCGAAGAGATTGATTGTCTCTGTGCCGCAGATGTCCGTTTTGGCTGTGTTCTTGCGGATGCCGATTATGGCCTGTCTGCCCTGTTCCGTCAGGCTCTGAGCGCGCGGAACCTGCGCTGGGCAGTCGGAATACCACGTCATCAGAAAGTCTTCTCCGCCGATGTGGAGCTGGTGTTTTCGGCGCAGAAAGCGCGGCCCAACCCGGATGCATCCGGTGCCGGACCAGCAATCTGTTTCTGCCCATAAGATACTGGAAACTGCAACATGGCGCAGGGTCAGCTGGCGTCGCGGGACCAAAGGTGGCCTGGCGGCCCGCTTTGCAGCCATGCGGATACGCGTTGCAGATGGTCCAGCGCAGCGTATCGGTGGCCGGACGGCCCAGCATCTGCCCGGGGAGGAAGCCTGGCTGATTGGCGAGCACCGTTCCACCGGAGAACGGAAATACTATCTGTCCAACCTGTCTGCCGACACCTCCCTCAGGCTACTGGCCGCTGCGATCAAGGCCCGGTGGGTCTGCGAACAGGCGCATCAGCAACTCAAGGAGGAACTGGGCCTCGATCACTTTGAGGGGTGATCATGGACAGGCCCTCCACCGACACGCACTGATGTCCATGATGGCCTACGCCTTTCTCCAGTGTCGGCGCCTCACGGCGGTCGGGCGGAAAAAAAGAGTCACCGGCCCACCATCACAGATCGGTCTGCCAGCAATACGACAGGCCATCCATGATCGCATCCTGCGACCACCCACCGGGCAATGTCCGCATTGGGGAAACCTTCTACTGCAGACCTCGCAACACATTCTGCCAAAGTAGTGCTAGGGCCTGTTAGATCTTGAATTTCTTCCCATATTGTAGGGATGGAAGAAGGAGACAGAACAGGCACCTTTACGGACGAGACATGGGC
>NZ_JABJWD010000022.1:0-64079 GCF_013155425.1 Gluconacetobacter entanii
TCTTCCGTAAAACGACTGCGTTTCATTCGTCCGTATCCTTCTCGATCGGACTCTACTTTAAAATGGTGACATTTCCGGGGGGCACGTCAATATAATTACGAACTTCTCCAATACTGAAATAACTATCAGAGATAACAACTGCCTCGACCGAACTCGCATCCAAAGTTATTTTTTGATCACTCTGAATTTCAACAGCAAAACGTCTATCATCTATTGTCGCTAAAGATGTATCTCCAGCCAACTCACGTAGCGCCAGAACCTGAGCATCCAAGAGACTTAACGAGAACTCTGTCTTGAATTTATTCTCATCCTTCGGCTTTAAGCGGAAAAAATCATCAATGCTATCAAAAAATGCTCCAATAATTCTGCGCGGAGTATCTCGGGAAGGAGCAGCCTCAAAATCTGATATACCCATCTTTCGAATATAGTCTGGGTGACGACCCGCTAAGAAAGCACCACTATCAAAAGGGTAGATGCGTTTTATGTTGGAGATTGCTGAAGGCGATAGTAGAAAACAGATAGGCATTTCCCACTGCTTAGATTGTCCAAAGTCCCCTGCAGATTTATATGACGGCTTTCCATAAAAAAATAATTTAACTCTTCACCTTCAAACGTGTTGCATGGTGTTGGAACAAGTTCGGAAGAACCTATAATACTTTGAAGGTTAAATCCTTGAGTCGTGTGAACTATTGGAAGCTCCGAGCTAACAACAATATTATTTTTTTTCAAAAAATCATTAAGACGTGACAACTCGTAAATCTCCCCTACCGTAAATCGGTGTCCCCAATGAATGGCAAAGTAGAGCAGCCCCTCTTGAATTATCCTACATTTTTTCAAAATATCAATTCTTTAAATTGACGCCTTTGTCTCATTTGCATATCTATATTTTACGTAAAGTTTATTATATTATATAACATATTTAGAAAATATATAAATATAATTATTCGAATACGAATTAATAATTGGTATCCGAATTTCCAGCGCAGAGAACCTGTTTTGCATCTGTAGATGCATCGGCGCCATACTATCCCAGATAGAGTTCTCTCGAAAATTTTTAGAAACACGAACAATCTCCAAACTTGGGTAATTTTTGGGTGATCCTAACTGGTATGCGTTGGAGGATTACCATTAATGTCCGCTCTCCATTTGACGCACCTGTGCATTAAATGGCCGACATGAAGGCGATTGCGGCCTGTCCGGTTAAGACACAGCGGACAGGCCGCAATTCATGCCGTCGACATACGGGTAGATATCTGCCCGGGCCGGTCGAGGTCGTGAAGCGTGGGCGTGACCGCTGACCCTTGCTCCATCATTCTGCCGGGCGAGGGCAGTGCGCCGGAACCCATATAGCCATGAAGTCTGAACAGCCTCGGTCGTCCGCCCGACATCTTATGCCGAGCGGCACGATTTCCGTTACTTCGCGCTTTCCACCCCCAGCCTGCCATCCCGGACACCATACTGATTCTGGTTATCCGGGCCGATCAGCGATGTGGCATGACTTGCAAATGTCATCGGCAGGGACACCGGCGATTTCACAGGGCGGTAATTCCGCGCATCATTCACGTCCCCTGCCCCGGTATACCGGGCAATATACGGATAGGGATAGACCGGACGGCTGGCCGTCGCCGTGGCATTCGGCTGCGCATAAGGCTGGCTGGGCATGGGGGCCATGTGGATCTGCCCGCCCGCCGGGGGCCTGTCATGGCTGCCGGGCGGTGGTTCCATCGGTTCCCTGCCCTGCGCTGTCCGCTCGGTGCGGATGACGACGGGTACGGTGTCGGTTTCAGTCCAGCGCATCAGCGGCGAGAGGAAATCGACCTGCGGAAAGCCCTCGCCATTGCCGCAATGGCCCACGCCGGGCAGCAGGTAGAATTTCAGGAAGTTTTCAGTCTCCTCCACGCCCATTTCACGCTGCACGCCCTGATAATAGGCGATGGTGTTCAGGGGCGAGATCGACTGGTCCGCTAGGCCATGCCACAGGATCAGACGGCCACCACGTTTGTGAAACGCATGAAGGTCCGTGTTCTCGGCATTATACAGCGGGGCCAGTTCGCTCATCCGGGCGAAGGAGGCATCATCGAAGCGGAAACGGCTCAGGTCAGCCGCCTTTTCATCCACCTGCGCCGCAATGACATAGGCAATGGCGGAAGCGGCAATGCCATTGCTCATGGATTCCCCATGCGCGGTCGCGGGCAGCGCCCATTGCAGTTCCGATCCCGGCAGGGGACCACCAATGATGTAGGGGTGACCGGATGCATCGGTTGCTCCGGCATAGAGACGCACAGCCGCCTGCGTTTCCTCCGCCGTCAGGCAGTGCGCGGTGTCGCTCTGGCCGACCGGACACCGCACCCATGCGGGATCGAAATGGCAGGTGCGGGGATCTTCGAGAATACCGTCCTTTACGCCCGAAAGCGTATCGCAATGGCGGATGACGGCATCATGCAGCACGCCCATGCGGCCTTGCAGCAGGATGCTGGTGCCATCGGCACGCTGGTTCCCGCGCACGTTCCACGCATGGTAGAAAGAGTTCTGCACGGTAAACAGGGCGGCCGGGGCACCGGCGGAAATGCCGTCAAAGTCATCAGGGAAGCGCTGGGCTTCCATCAGTGCTTCGCGCCCACCATCGGAACAGCCGACAAAATAGGAATATTTCGGGGCCTGTCCGTAGAAAGCCGCCATCAGGGCCTTGGCCGCCAGCGTGGTGACATGGTTCGCGCGATAGGCGAAGTCGATGCGCTTTTGCGGATCCTTACCAAACTCGCCCTGCGCCAGTCCCATCATGGAGCCGGTATGGCCCATGTCATCACCCGCCATGACGAATTCGCCATTCAGGGCGGGCGCGCAGGCCCCGGCGTTACTGACGCCCACACGCGTCATGCCGCACAGGCCACCACACCCACCCAGCAGGAAGCGCTGGGTCCAGTGCTCCATGGGCAGGTCGACCTCGAAGGAAATCGCAGGCGCGATCTGTCCCGTGACCTTGCAGAATTTCCCCTTCGGCGTCTGAAGCACGGCAGCCTTCCGGCCATGGACTGCAGCGCCGACGGCGGGCGCAAGATCGATATGGCCCAGCGCATCGCACGATATGGCGGGAGCGACCACCGGCAGCGAAGCCATATCCGCTGCCTGTGCAGGAGTGGCAGGCAGCAATCCTGCCCCTGCCCCCATGACCGCAAGGAGAACGGTCAGGATCAGAAGTATGTTTTTCATATCAGGCAAAATGTCCTGTTCGGCCTTCTTCGGTTCATGAACCAAACGTAGGTCATGTCTCGCTGAATGAATGTATAAATTTGTAAGGGAGGCGCCGCATCATGGTCCTGACACCCATGCCCCTTATCGTTCAGCGCGCGTCCCCGAAATCCTTGACCGAAGCATCGGCCTGGCCCTTCACCCAGTAGCCGGATGCCTTGATCCACTGTGCCGGAATCCTGCGTTCATCGAGAAGATACTGGCGCACGGCTTTCGCCACGCGGGCCTCGGCACCGACCCAGACAAAAGTACGGTCCGGAATTTCCAGATTTTTCAGGACAGCAAGAATGCCGGCAGCGTCATCCGCTTGCTCCATGGAGCGATGGACCCAATGGGCAGCATGGTGTGCGGCCGTGGTAAAGATCTGCTCGTCTTCCGCCCCCGGCACGGCAACCACGCTCGTAACGGACGTCCGGGCAGGAAGCGCCTCAACCCGTCGTCCGATCGCAGGCAACGCCGTTTCGTCGCCGATCAGAAGCCAGTGACCAATCGGGCCGGAAATGATCTGCGACCCGCGTGGACCACCGATCTCCAGCCGGTCACCCGGTTTGGCGGCCCGCGCCCAGGCCGCCGCCGGGCCACCATGGTGATTGACGAAATCCAGAAGCAGCGTACCGTTCTGCGGGTCGTAACGGCGTGGCGTGTAATCGCGACGGGTTGGTGCGCCATCCAGGCCGGGCACGAATATCTTGATATGATCATCCGGGGATGGGCTGGTGAACCCGGCCAGTTCGGGGCCACCCAGCGTGACACGGATCATGTGCGGGGTCAGGCGCTCAACAGTGCGGACTTCAAGACTACGCCTGACTAGGTCATGCCGCACACGGCGGATCTCGGGGGCATCATCGCGATTTGAAAAGGTATGGAAAAGCTTCATCACTGTGTATCCCTGTCATGCCGACAGACCGGTGACTGTGGATACACAGACGCACAGGCTGCCAGCATGCTGCTGTCAGTTTCTGTGCGTTGTTTCACGTTAACGCATACGAAAGTACGGTCTGCAAAGACCGGACTAGCTGTCTCGATCAAAGCCTTCGAAAGCAGAGTCTGTCAACGGGTTTTTCAATATCCCCCTGCCCCGTTAAGTGCCGGGTGCCTGGTCGCAGCATTCTTGGATCGGGCAGCCACCACGCCCACGTCGGGTTACGCATGGACCAACCATACGGGCAATGGCGAGACGCGATGGACGTTCATCTCCATGGAAGTCAGGGCAATATTGCGCTTCCACATGTTCTCCGGCGACGGTTTCAGGGCATGAACTGGAACTGAAGGCCATGGTCGATCATGTCGATCCGTCCCGCCGCCAGTGCAGGACGCCAACGATAGGTTCCAGCGACATGATCATCCTGCACAAGCGCATGGATATCTGCCCTGTTACGCAGACAGGTTATGATCTGACGTCTGTTTTCGGGAACATCGATCGCCAAGGTTCATGTCTTGAACCAAGCCGTATTCTGACGATCCGCCAATCATGCGACAGGGCATACGCATTGAGAACTGTCTCTTCACAGACTGACCTTATGCTGTACAGACATCCAGATCCTGTATAAACAGCTGCCCCTATCCTATTTTTATCCGTTTCTATCCCGTTTGTTCCTACGATAGAAAATACACTTCCGCACAATGATACCTATTGGCTCTTATTATTAGCGCCAATAGGAAAGGTTAGATCAATGCACGCCAGAGCCATATCGTCTCCCCGGAAATCAATCCGTCGGCGCCAACTGCGTGAAATGGTGCCACTGGCCGACAGCACAATTTACGAAATGGAACAACGCGGTGAATTCCCGCGCCGCTTCTGTCTTTCGCCACGCTGTGTCGTGTGGGACCTGGCCGAAGTGGAAGCATGGTTGGAAGAACGGCGTTCAAAACCAAGTATGCCGGCAAGAGGTCCCGACGTAAGGCAGAGGCGAACGCGCCCGATCAAAGGGCAGGATCCGGCTCGAACAACGGCATAGATGGTGACACCAGGTTGGGCACGTATTTCTTACCTGCGATCCAGGCATCCACGGTGTTCGACCACTCCTGCATCATATGACGCCGTTGTAGCTCGTATTCTGCTTTATTATAGACGCCCCGCGAGGAACGCCCGTCTTCATGAGCAAGACATTTCTCAATCCAGTCGCTATTGAAGCCCAGTTCATTCAGAAGCGTTGATCCGGTGCGACGAAGGTCGTGGACCGTAAAAGCTTCCAACGACAGCCCATCCTTTTTGGCCTGATCGACGACCGAATAGGTCACGCGATTGAATGTCGCACGGGACATCGGCGCGTCTGCATCATAGCGAGACGGTAGTAGGTAACGCGAATTTCCTGCACACGTTTTCAATGCGATCAATATGTCCAGCATCTGATGAGAGAGATACACATTATGTGCCTTTGAACGCTTCATGCGTTCTTTAGGAATTGTCCAGACAGCATTCTCGAAATCAACTTCATCCCAGACAGCATCCTGCAATTCGCTTTTCCTGACCATGGACAGTAAAAAGAACCGCATTCCCAGGCGGATGGTCGGCAACGTCGGTACGTTTTCTATCACCCGGAACAACACCCGAATTTCAGCGGGAGAAAGTGCACGGTCCTTGGGAACGAAGGTCGCGATCGATGAGGGTCCGACCTCGTCGGCAGGATTGGCAACCTTCTCTCCGTGCAAAATACCAAAGTTGTAGATCTGCTTTACAATATCTCGAACGTGTATCGCCGTCGCCGGCGCACCGCGATCGACTATCGCTGCACAATGCGTCCTGAGATCATTCGGCGTGATCTCGGTCAGAAGACGATTGCTCCAGACAGGAAGCAGTTCCCGTTCGAAAATTGCGCGACGCATGGCCCGGGTACTATCGGCCATTGCTGCAGCCTGCAGCCATTTCTCTCCCAGCTTGCCAAAGCTTTTGGCCTCCTTGAGGCGCCGCTTGTTGCGCTGCTTCTCGATCGCCGGAGAAATTCCTTCCGCAAGAGCGCGTCTCGCATCAATACACTTCTCCCGTGCACGCGCGAGCGATAGTCCCCCTGGACCGTATTTCCCGAAACACACGGTCTCGCGCCGTCCATTCAGACGGTAGTCCATTCGAAAGGACACCACGCCTTTTTCCGTGACGAGGACATACATCCCGTCACGGTCCACGACCTTGTATTTTTTTCCTTTTGGTTTCAACGATCTAATTGCAGCATCCGTAAGCATTGCACCGCCTCCGACCCGAAAATACCGTCAAGGGATTTTGGTGGGCTGTTTCGGCGAAAAAGCATCTGTTTACAAAGACTTATTGTGAAAAAAATACCGTCACAGGCCCATCTGCCCATGACGGTATTCACACAATTCCCGACTGGCAAGCCTGACGAGGTCCGTCACGCATACCGTCAAAACCAACCTGTGCACATCGATAGTCTGCAATAGCAGACGACGACATTAACTTTTTATTTCAGTATGTTAGGTAGGGTTCGGGGAGGGAATGGGATACTTCAGGACCCCTTGTGAATCATTCCCACTCGATCGTCCCCGGCGGCTTGGAGGTGATGTCGTAGGTCACGCGGTTGATGCCCCGGATCTCGTTGACGATGCGGCCTGCAACACGGTTGAGAAAGCCCATGTCGAACGGATAGACATCGGCTGTCATGCCATCCGTGCTGGTAACGGCACGCAGCGCGCAGGCGTAGTCATATGTGCGCCCATCGCCCATGACGCCGACGGTCCGCACCGGCAGCAGCACGGCAAAGGCCTGCCAGATGGCGTCATAGAGTCCTGCCGCGCGGATCTCCTCAAGGAAGACCGTATCGACACGACGCAGCAGCGCAAGCTTTTCGCGCGTGATCGCACCGGGGATACGGATGGCCAGCCCCGGTCCGGGGAACGGGTGGCGTCCAACGATCGCCTCGGGGATGTCAAGCTCCCGGCCCAGGGCGCGGACCTCGTCCTTGAACAGTTCGCGAAGTGGCTCGACCAGCTTCATCTTCATCCGTTCAGGCAGGCCACCGACATTGTGGTGCGACTTGATGGTGACGGACGGCCCACCGGTGAAGCTGACGCTTTCGATCACGTCGGGATACAGCGTGCCCTGCGCCAGGAACTCCGCCCCGCCCAGCTTGGCGGCTTCTTCCTCGAACACTTCGATGAACAGGCGTCCGATGGTCTTGCGCTTGATTTCCGGATCGCTCACCCCTTCCAGCGCGGACAGGAACAGGTCCGACGCATCGCGATGGATCAGGCGGATGTTGAAGCGGTCGCGGAAGGTCTTGATGACCTCGTCCGCCTCACCCGCGCGCAGGATGCCCGGATCAACGAAAATGCAGGTCAGCTGATCGCCGATCGCCTGATGGATCAGCACTGCCGCGACCGAGGAATCCACGCCGCCCGACAGGCCGCAGATCACCCGCCCCTTGCCGACCTGTTCGCGGATGCGCGCGATTTCCATGTCGCGGAAACCGGCCATGGTCCATGTGCCACGGCATCCCGCGACATCATGGGTGAAATTACGCAGCAGCGCCGCGCCATGGGGCGTATGGACCACCTCCGGATGGAACTGCACGCCATACAGGCGCCGTCCCTCGTCCGCGATGATGGCATAGGGCGCGCCCTCGCTCACGGCGACGGCCTGAAAACCGGGCGGCAGCTTTGTGACGCGGTCGCCATGGCTCATCCACACCTGCTCACGGCTGCCACGTGCCCATGTGCCACGGAACAGGGCGCAGTCCTTGACGATCTCGATATGGGCGCGGCCGAATTCGCGATGTTCGTGATGCTCCACCTTACCGCCAAGCTGCAGGCACATCGCCTGCTGGCCATAGCAGATCCCCAGCACGGGCACATTGAGGGCAAAGACGACATCCGGGATCCGGGGCGCGCCTTCGTCAAGCACGCTTGCCGGGCTGCCGGACAGGATGATCCCCTTCGGGGCAAAGGCACGTATTTTCGCCTCGTCACTGGAAAAGGGCCAGATTTCGCAGTACACGCCGCTTTCACGGACGCGGCGCGCGATCAGCTGGGTCACCTGGCTGCCGAAATCAAGGATCAGGATCCGGTCTTCGTGCAGGGCCTCTTCCAGGACCTCTCCTGCGCTGTCGATCTGGGATGCTTTCACACTCTCGCTCATTCTCACTCTTTCGGTCGCGGCATGACGCATGCAACGGGCACGGTCCCTGCCGGGCTGGCGTTACTGCTGTCGGATATGCGTTGCCAGACGACGTAGCACAACATCATTATGCATGTCGGCTGAATAAGTGGGCTTGCGGGCATATTGGGCCATCTTCGCACCTTGATTTTTTTTCGCGCGAAATCACATGGTTGCAACATGAAAACCTTGCATGCCGGTCTGTTTTTCCTGATGGCGGCCACGGGCGCCGCAATATTTTCGCCCGCGCCGGTGTACGCCGCGGATGCACGGCACGACCCGCTCGGGCTGTGGACCGGCACGCTGGTGGCCGATCAGGGCACGTGCGAGGAAACGCGCGCCCCCTCCACCTTCCAGGTGGACGAGAAACGCACGACCTTCACCCCTGCCGACGGCTCGATCGCGCTGCGTGGCAAGCCCGACCCCCAGCACGAGCATTACCACCTGCAGGCCCTCCTTACCCCGCCCGGCAGCAAGCCGTTCCCGATGGTGTTCGAGGCCCACCCGGAGGGTGACACGATCGTGGGCACCTATGGCACGCCACGCTGCCGCGCCCATATCGTGCTGACCCGCCCGCATTAGGGATCGCACACACCCTCACGCAATAGGCATCACCCATACCCTGCCCGCGCATGGTCTTTTGCCCCTGCCGGACGCTATAATCCCCGCATGTCTGGGATTTCGACAATTTCCGGTGCGGTGCTCGCAATCGTGACGCGTGGCGAACGCCTGCTGCTGGTGCAACGGCGCAATCCCCCGGATCAGGGGCTGTGGGGCTTTCCCGGCGGTCGCATCAATGTCGGGGAAAGCTTCATGCACGCCGCCGAGCGCGAACTGCAGGAGGAGACGGGCTTCGTCACAACGGCGCAGGGGCCGCTGACGGCCTTTGACCTCATCGACCGTGATGCAGGTGGCGTCCTGCGCTTCCACTACCTGATCGTGGCGGTGAAATGCCTTGATACAGGTGGCGATACCCTGCGGGCGGGGGACGATGCGTGCGATGTGGGATGGTTCGACATGTCACAAGTGCGTGACAATCCCCCCCTCTTCAGCAAGGGACTGCTGGAACTGGGGGAACTTGCGCTGTCGTCGCGCGGGGTCATCGCGTGGCCCCATGCGACGCAGCATCGTGGAGACAGTCGGGTTCCGGCGACCGGAGGAACAGACACATGACACAGCACAGCCGCCGCGTCCTTGTCGTCGAAGACGAGGAAATGATCGCGAACCTGCTCCTGACCGTCATCGAGGCATCGGGCCTTCAGGTAACCTCATGCCCCAGCGTGGCCAGCGCGATGGACACGCTGTCCCACGCCACGTTCGATGCAGCACTGGTGGACCTGACGCTGCCTGATGGCGCGCCGGACGGGGTGATCGCAGCCCTGCGGGAGAAGGATGTGCCGGTCATCGTCATCAGTGGCGATCCGGACCGCCTGGGTCGCCATCCGGACCTTCCGGGGCTGAGCAAGCCGTTCCGCATGAAGGCGCTGATGGCGCAGCTTGAGTCCTGCCTTGCGGCCCGGATGCCTGCGTCACCGCCGTAAGGTCGCGCGACAGGATGGCGATGTCCGGCAGCAGGTCCGGCGGCACGGGGTCGTTCATGCGCACACGATAGATATCCAGCCTTTCGGCATCGCGGATACGTCCGTGGCGGGTCATGCTGCCCACGGGTTCGACGGTGGCGAAATACCGCCGGTCGAACGTGCGCCGGGGATTGCACAGCATCAGCCCCTCCCCCCTTATCCCATGCGGCAGGTTGAACAGCGCCCATCGCGGCTCCATCCCCACCACGGCACGACGCGGCAGGTACAGCGCCAGTTCGGATGCCGTGCCATAATCGCAGGCGGTCACGAAATCCCCCGGCATGGCGCGTCCTTCCACCTCGTCCGCCAGTCCGGGCCATCCCCCCACCTGCCGCAGCATGACATCCGTATGCGCGGACAGGGACAGGGGTTCGAACGCGGCCTGGATGAACACCAGCGCGCACAGGACACCCCCCAGCGCCACGGCGGGCTTCCATCCCTTCCATGTCAGTTGCGCCGCCGCGACCGCCAGCAGCGGATAGAGGATGACGGGCCAGTTCGCCTGCACCCGGTCGCCAAGCGCATGTGTCACGAACACGGCCGTGGGCACCACGATCATCCACAGCAGCACGCCCTGCGCCGGCACGCGCCGGGCATTGCGCGTCACCAGCACCACCCCCGCCAGGAACAGCACGAAGATCCCCGGCGTCGCCAGCCCCACCTGACCACCGACCAGTTCACCAAGGAAGCCGAGCGCGCGTCCCGCGTGCCAGTCCCCCACCCGTCCCCCCTGCCGCAGCAGGCTGGCCCAGTGATGGGTCGCGTTCCACCAGATCACGGGCGAGATGACAGCCACAGCCACCAGCGCGCCCGCCCATGGCGCGGGACGACGCAGCCATGCGCGTCCCGCACGATGCAGCAGCAGCCACGCCACAATGCCCGCGCCGGGCAGGACGGCGGTATATTTGCTGTCGAATGCCAGTCCCAGCATCGCCCCGCATACCGGCCACCAGCGCGCATGGCCCGTCGCCATCAACCGCCCGACCGCCCACAGCATCAGTGTCGTGAAAAACAGCAGCGGCGTGTCGGGGGTCATGACCACCGCATTGCCCCCCATCGCCAGCGTCGCCTGCAGAAGGGCGACGCCACGGATCATGTCTGCCCGCGCTGCACCCTCCACGGCTTCGGGGGATGGCGCATGAAAGTCGCGGATCGCCTGCGCCAGAAAGGGAATCGCGGCCATGGCGGCCATCGTCCCGATCCAGCGGATGCCCGCGCCCCCGTCCCCGAACAGCGCGCATCCGGCACGGATCCACAGGGCGACCATAGGCGGATGGTCCAGATATCCCGTCGCGGGTGCATGGGCCCAGACCCAGTAATAGGCCTCGTCCGGGGAAACGGGCAGGTACCAGCCAAGGACCAGTCGCAGGACCAGTGTCACCCCCAGCAGCCAGCCCCATGAACGCAGCGACGTCACCGGATTTTCCATATGAGGGTGGAGGACACGGCATAGTTCCAGACTGCGGCAATCGCCGCCCCCGCCACGCTGGCACTGGTCCAGTGGCGCGGCCCGCTGCTGAGGATCATCTGCGCCACGCCGACATTCGCCAGCGCGCCGATCGAACAGATCAGCACGAACAGGCACAGCCCCCGCACCAGCGCCGCCCCCTTCAGGCGGCAGTCACGATAGGTCAGCCTGTTGTTCAGCCAGAAATTGACGATCATCGACACATAGGTCCCGACCACCTGCCCCAGTGAAAAATCCGCCCCGCATTCCAGAAGGACCGACAGCACCCCAAGGTTGACGCCAATCCCCAGCAGCCCGACAAAGCAGAAGCTGATGAACCGCACCGGGAGATAGCCCCGGCACAGCCGGTCGAGCATCATGGCGGCGAACTGTATCAGGACGACCGAATCCAGCTTGCTTTCGCCCGCAGCACGGCTGCGGAAGACAAACGGGATCTCTGCCACGCGCAGGGGCACGGGCGCCGACATGAGGATATCGAGCAGGATCTTGAACCCCGTCCCCGACAGGTGGGGCGCGGTCGCGGTGAACAGGGTGCGGCGGATCGCGAAAAAGCCGCTCATCGGGTCACTGACCTTGACGGGCATGAACCTGCGCGCCACCCGTATCCCCGCATCCGACAGCATCCGCCGCCAGCGGTTGGCAAGGCCCCCGGCATCGCCACCCGCGACGTGGCGGCTGCCGATGGCGATGTCGTTCCCCCCCGTTTCAATGGCGTCGAGCAGTTGGCCAAGGCAGCGTTCATCATGCTGCATGTCGCCATCCATGACCGCGACGATTCCCGCGGACGACGACAGAATTCCCTCGATCACGGCGGATGACAGCCCCCGCCGCCCCAGTCGCAGGATCCCGCGCACCCGCGCATCCTGCGCCGCAAGGTCACGCACGACGTCGATCGTCCCGTCGGGGGAACTGTCATCGACGAAAATGACCTCCCACGCGCGTCCCGCCAGCGCATGGTCGAGCGCGTCCACCATCGGGCGGACATTGTCGCGTTCGTTATAACAGGGCACCACGATGCTGACCCGCGCAGGCCGGCAGGATTCCCGCCCGACGGCCTCCGGCCCGACTGACCCCTGACCGTCAGTCCTCAACACCAGCCCCCGACATCAATGCCCATCCTTCCGGCAGGCCATGACCCGTGCATGCGCCCGCCACGATGCGATCAGACCGGCACGCCCGGCCGTTCCAGACTGCTGCGGATGGTCTGCAGCGTCTGGACCCGGACCACATGGGCCGCTTCGGTCAGGCGGCGCGTCAGCGTGTTCTCATGCGTTGCGTCGCGCGCCACCAGACGGACAAGGAAATCGCCCCCGCCACGGATCATGTGGCATTCGCGGACCTCGGGCCATGCCGAAATTTCTGCCTCGAACGCGGAAAGGATCGCCTCCTTCTGGCTGTCGAGGCCGATCAGGGCAAACAGCGTGATCGACCAGCCAAGGCTCGCCGCGTCGGTCTGCGCGTGATAGCCAAGGATGACCTTTTCCTCTTCCAGACGCCGGACACGACGCAGGCATGGCGGGGCGGAGATGCCCACCCGGCGGGCCAGTTCGACATTCGTCATGCGTCCATCGGCCTGAAGTTCGGCAACAATCCGCCGGTCAATCGCGTCGAGTTCCGTCATCCGTTCCGCCATGCACGTTTCAATCATATTTCCGCCGGGATCGTTATCCTGTCCCGATATGCGATGATGACGCCTCTCCTACCGCAACCCTTGCCTTCACGCCAGTGGACGATCATACCATTCCCATCATCGTTCCACCGTCACCACTGACCCAACCGGTTCTGATCGCATGCCCAACACATATACCACCGACCTGCTTGTCATCGGCGCAGGCCCCGCCGGATACACGGCCGCCATTTACGCCGCGCGCGCCAGCCTGTCCCCCATCCTTGTCGCGGGACTGCAACCGGGGGGGCAGTTGATGATCACGACGGATGTCGAGAACTATCCCGGTTTCGCCAAGGGCGTGCAGGGGCCCGACCTGATGATGCAGATGGCGGCGCAGGCCGAACATGTCGGCACGAAGCTGATGGATGACATCATCGTCTCATGCAGCCTGACGCGCGATGCGCAGACGGGCATGTTCCGGGCCGTGGGGGATTCGGAAGACATCTACCTCGCGCGCAGCATCGTCATCGCCACCGGCGCGCAGGCGCGCTGGCTGGGCATCCCGGGGGAGCAGGAATACCAGGGCAGTGGCGTGTCCGCCTGCGCGACATGTGACGGCTTCTTCTATCGCGGCAAGCGTGTGGTCGTCATCGGCGGCGGCAACACGGCGGTGGAGGAAGCGCTCTACCTGACCCATCACGCAACCCACGTCACGCTGATCCACCGGCGCGACACGCTGCGCGCGGAAAAGATCCTGCAGGATCGCCTGTTCGCCAACCCGCGCATTTCGGTCATGTGGAACACGGCGGTCGACCGCATCATCGGGTCGGGCACGCCGCCGGTCGTCACCAGCATCGAGGTTCACGATACCGTGACGAACGCCCTCTCCACCGTGGAGACGGATGGCGTGTTCGTCGCCATCGGCCACAGCCCGAACACCGACCTGTTCAAGGGGCAGATCGATATCGACGCCGATGGCTACATCACCACCACGCCGGGCAGTACCCGCACCTCGGTCCCGGGCGTGTTCGCGGCGGGCGACGTGCAGGACAAGATCTTCCGCCAGGCCATCACGGCAGCGGGTACCGGATGCATGGCCGCGCTGGAAGCCGAACGGTTTTTAGCAGAAAATCCGTCACAAACTGGCCATAGTTCTTGACCTGCTCTGGTATTTCCTTCACCACAGCCAGAACGTCATAACAAATGGCAAATTTAGAATTAGGAACGGAGTCAACGCGTGGACTGGGATAAACTCCGGATATTTCATGCAGTAGCCGAGGCTGGGTCCTTCACCCATGCCGGCGACGTGCTTAACCTGAGCCAGTCTGCGGTGTCCCGACAGATCTCCGCTCTGGAAGAGGCGCTGCAGGTTCCCCTCTTCCATCGGCACGCACGTGGCCTGATCCTCACGGAACAGGGCGAAACCCTGAACCAGACGGTGCGTGAGGTCTTCTCCAAGCTGGCGATGACGCAGTCCCTGCTGACGGAAAGCAAGGAAAAGGCGGCAGGCCGCCTGCGGGTCACGACCACGACGGGGTTCGGCACCTGCTGGTTGACGCCACGCCTGCACCGTTTCATGGACACCAACCCCGACATCTCCATCACCCTGATCCTTGAGGACAACGACCTCGATCTGGGCATGCGGGAGGCGGATGTCGCGGTGCGCATGCACCCGCCGCGCCAGCCTGACCTGATCCAGCGGCACCTGGCGGATTTCCCCCTGCCGATCTATGCCGCGCAGTCCTACCTCAACGAACACGGCACGCCCACCACGCTTGAGGAGCTTAATGCCCACAAGCTGGTGCTGTTCGGTGGCTATCACCCGCCGGTGCCGCACATCAACTGGCTGGCGGAAACCGGGGTGCCGTCGGATGAACGCCGCCAGGCGCGGCTGGAGGTCAACAGCCTTGCCGCCATGGCCGGGGCCATCGCCGCGGGCATCGGAATCGGGTCCATCCCGCTCTATGCCGCGAACCAGTACCCCAATCTGGTAAAGATCCTGCCCGAAGTGCCGCTTCCGACCGTGGATGCCTACTTCGTGTATCCGGAAGAGCTACGCACCTCCAAGCGTGTGGCCGTGTTCCGTGACTTCCTGCTGGCGGAAATCAACGCCCGCCACTGATCGCGTTCCCATCACGCGACAGACCAACGCAAAAAGGCCCCGCCATCACGGCAGGGCCTTTTTTCATGACGTGATGGCCACAACAGGACCAGCAGGCAGTCAGCCTTCCGCCCCGTCCTGATGGTTGACCCGTTCACGCAGTTCCTTGCCTGCCTTGAAGAACGGGACGACCTTTTCCTCCACCGCGACGATTTCACCCGTGCGCGGGTTGCGGCCCGTGCGCGAATCCCGCTTCTTTACCGTAAATGCACCAAAACCACGCAATTCGACCCGGTCGCCCCGGGCCAGCGCCGCACTGATTTCATGAAATATGGTCTGAACAATCTGCTCTATGTCACGAGCGGGAAGATGTGGATTGGCTGCGGCAAGTTCGGCAATCAACTCCGATTTGGTCATCCTGCTTCCCTCTGTCTTATGTAAATTAAGGTTTCCAGATCGCAACGGCTCCGTCAAGATCGCCACCGGGCCTGAGCAGGCCATCCAGACGATCCGATTCCGTAACAATACCCAAGACACTTCCCAGCAGATGCCGCATCCAGTCAAGACGAAATGATGAACGCGGTTTCATATCTTCAACATCAACATTGTCAGACAGATGCAGGGTGCGGATCAACCATTCCTTTGCCTCCTGCTCTCCCCCGATCTGGTCCACGAGGCCAAGCGACAATGCCTGCGTGCCAGTATAGGGCCGCCCGTCCGCGAGTTCGAGCACCCTTTCACGCGGCATATGCCGTCCCTGCGCCACCATGGTGACAAACATGTCATACAGGTCGGACACCACGCCCTGCAGCATCTGCCGCCCCTGTGGCGAAAGGGGCTGCACGACGGATGGCTGCCCCTTCATCGGGCCGGAGACAAGCTGATCGACACGCACCCCCACCCTGTCGAGCAGGCCGGACACATCGGGCGACTGCATGATGACCCCGATGGACCCGGTCAGGGTGGAATGATGGGCGAACAGGCGCTGCGCGGGAACGGCGATCATGTACCCCGCCGAGGCGGCAAGACTTCCCATCGACACCGCGACAGGCTTTTGCCGTGCGAATTCCGCGACCGCGTCGTGCAATGTCTCCCCGCCAGTGACGGCGCCGCCGGGGGTATTGATATCGAGCAGCATGCCCTTGACGGCAGGGTCGGTGCGGGCCTTGCGGATCAGGGCCAGCGTCTTTGCCGTATCGGCGCCGACCACGCCGTCGATATGCAGGCGCACGATATGCTCACGCGCGGGCATGTGCCCGTGCCACACGGCCCGGCCCGATATGGCCAGCAGGCCGCAGGCGAACGCGACGACCGCCCCGATGCGCCACAATAACAATCGCCGTCGCAGGGACTGGCGTTCCAGCGTCATATCTGCATCAAACGCCATGCGGTTCACGCAACTTCATGACTGCATCGACAAAAACCGGAACAGGACCCGGCCATGGGTTCGCATGGCCGGACATCATGATGACGTCCTGTTTCAGGACGCCTTGCGCCCGCGGCGCTGCTTGGCCGGGGTTTCGGCGCTGGCCTCGCTCGGCGCTGCGGTGATCTTGCGGCCCAGCCCGATTTCACGCGCCAGGGTCGAGCGGCGCTCGGCATAGTTGGGGGCGACCATCGGATAGTCGCTCGGCAGGCCCCAGCGCTCCCGGTACTGCTCGGGCGTCATGCCATACGCGCTCTGCAGGTGGCGCTTGAGCATCTTGAGCTTCTTGCCGTCTTCGAGGCAGACGATGTAGTCGGGAAAGACCGAACGCTTGATCGGCACGGCAGGCTGCAGCTTTTCAGGTTCGACCTGTGGCTGATCCAGCGAAGTGAGGGCCTGATAGACCTGCTTGATGAGATCAGGAACAGTATCCGCCCCGACGGCGTTATTGGAGACATGAGCCGACACGATCTGCGTGGTCAGTTCAAGAAAAGAGAAATCCTGTTCAACGTCAGACATAATTCTGTTCCATTTCTTCAATCATGATGAATGCCGCCCTAAAACAGCCATCATCCGCGTCCTGAATAGGCACTACCCAATAAAACGCCCAAATACAATACTCGTCTCATCACGGTCCAGATTAAAATACGGAAAGAACCGACAATAAACACCCCTGTCCCATCACGAAACCATCATGCCAGACCGGCGCTGGACAATGGTTTTCATGATATACGGCCCGTTACGGGCAAAATCGGACCACACTAAAATTGTAAAACACGTGTTCAGATTGAAACTTGATGTAACATTTTTTAAATCTGAAAATAATGAGTATTCAACCCTGTCCCGCAGGGGTGAAAAGCCTGCATATCGCATTGTCATGACATGACGGCGACAGGAACAGCGACACTATTCCCCGCACGCAATGCGTGCAAAACGGGCGGCCGATATTTGTGCCGGGCGTGGGGTCGCCGTATTCGTTGCCTCCGCCGTGCCGTCCTGCACGCCGGGAACGGCATCACAGATATTGACCTCGGGGTCCATTATTGAAAACATGAGGCGAATACGTGTCGCTTCTTCGTCCGTAATGATCCGGTAGATGACCTGCCGCGCTTCCTTGCGGGTCACGACTATTTCCGCCCGCCGCAATTCTGCCAACTGCTGGCTCAGCGTAGGCTGGCCTATACTTGTGGCGCTTTCGATCTGACCGACACTCTTTTCCCCCTCCAGCAGGGTCGCCAGCACCAGCAGTCGCTGGGGCTGCGCAAAGAGGCGCAGACGATGGGCCAGGAGTTCAGCAGCCTCCCGCGTGCGGGGAAGCCTGTCCATTATCGCATTCATGATCAGTTACCGTAACATTGTCGAATTTGACGGACGAAAAATAAAAAAGAAGCCACTTCCTAATCCCACGGCGGGCATATGCAACCCTGCCATTATTATCGTGTTGGCAGACCCGGCGCGCCGACATGGATCTGCCCCTCCTGTTACCAATATGTCGATTACGCCACAGGAGTTTACATAAAATACGGTTTATTTTACATACATGAATATATTAACCATCTAACAATTTGCCATCCCCCGGCGGATGGGCGCATACCCGGACACTCAATGTCCCGTGCACCGGAGTCAGGATTCATACGATGCAACTCTATTCCCTCAGCCCCGATTTCACCGCCGCATCCCAGATTACGCCCGACGACCTGCCCACGATCGTCAGCCAGGGGTTCCGCAGCATCATCTGCATGCGCCCCGATGGGGAGGAATATGGCCAGCCAACGGCCGAAAGCCTGAAGGATGCCGCCGTGGCCGCCGGCCTGCAGTTCGCCTTCCTGCCCGTGGTGCCGGGCCACATCACCGAACATGAAGTCACACAGATGCGTCAGGCGCTGAAGGAAATGGACGGCCCGATTCTGGGGTACTGCCGTTCGGGCAACCGCGTCGGGCAGTTGTGGACCCTTGCCCATCAGGGCTGATCCCGCACCCCTCGCGACAGTTTTCAGAGTTCTTCACGTTTCAGGGATTGTACCATGCCCACGGTTGTCCTGGCCCACTGTCTGGATTTCGTGACATGGCGCAACGCCACGCGCACCCTGATCCTGCACGACATCGCGGCGGAGGAGATCACCTGGCGCGTCCGTGACCCCGCGGATGCGGCCACGCAGACCGGCATCCTCTCCCCGCTGCCTCCCGACACGCCGACACGATCCGCCTTTGGCGTTCCCCGCGCGGTGATGCGCCTGATCGAGGACGTGATGCAGACCGGGGCGCCCGACCGGTTCGCCCTCGCCTACCGACTGGTCCAGAGGCAGGTCACAGGCATCGCGCACCCCTCCGGCGATGATGACGCCGACTTCACGCGCGCGCGCCACCTTGCGCAGGAAGTGTGCGGGCAGACACGTGCGTTCCGGGCGCATATCGCCACATCGCACAAACCTGCCGATGCCCTTTCGTGGGATGACCCTTCCGGCTTTGTTGCGCAATGCAACGCGCGTTTCGTCACCCTGCAGCTTTCGTTTCATCCGTGGCGGCTTGAAATGCCGGGCGGCACGATGCAGTGGGACGGCACATCGCTGCAACCCGGAGAGCCCCTGCACGACGCCGATCCCGCCTCCTTTCCCACCCCGGCCCTGCCGCTGGTGGAGGGAATGGACATCGACCGCATCACCGCCCTGCCGGCCGTTGCGGAAACCGCCCGCTCCTGCCTGGTCTGCGCCATGGCGCACCATGCGACCCAGACCGTCTTTGGTGAGGGCGAGGCGACCGCCCCCCTGATGTTCGTGGGTGAACAGCCCGGCGATCAGGAGGACCGGATCGGCCGCCCCTTCGTCGGTCCGGCGGGACAGTTGTTCGACCGCGCCCTGCAGGAGGCCGGCATCGCGCGCGATCATGTTTATGTGACCAACACGGTCAAGCATTTCAAATTCTTCAATCGCAATGGCCGACGCATCCACCAGAAAGCCGGAGTGGAGGAAATCCGCGCCTGCGCCCCGTGGCTGCATGCGGAACGCCGGCTGATCCGCCCCCGGCTGCTGGTGATGCTCGGCGCGACTGCGGCCAGCGCAATCCTGCAACGTCCTGTCGTTATAGGACGCGAAAGATCCCATCCGATCACACTCGACGACGGGACGTGCGGACTGGTGACGGTCCACCCCTCCTTCCTGCTGCGCCAGCCCACGGAGGAGGCGAGAACACGCGAATACCAGCGTTTTGTCGAGGATCTGCGCCTTGCGGGCCGCCTGATTGATGCATGATGCGTATTCCATTCATCCACGAATGGAACAAATGACGCGCGGAAATCCTTTCCATGGCAGGCACTTCATCCCCTGCCACGAGGAAAGCCAATGACTGATATGCGCTCCCGACACCGTTACCTGTCGCATTCTTGGTTTATCAAGGGACCGCCCCCAGTACCGCCGGAAGCCACATATTGTGCCTGCTGACCTGAAGATCGTTCCCTCTTTCATCGCGCGTGTCTTTCGTGGACGAGATTTCTCGATTCTCTCGCCCCCCGGCTACAACCGCATGAGTCGCCTCAAGTGGCTCTATGCCCCGACACCAGAAGCCCTGGCCTTTGCGCTGCGCACGACGTTTGCGGCCCTCATGGCGCTGACCATCGCGATGTGGATGGAACTCGACAGTCCCCCATGGGCGGCCATGACGGTCTGGATCGTCGCACAGGGATCACGTGGGGAAAGCCTGTCAAAGGCGCGATGGCGCCTGGTGGGCACGGCACTTGGCGCAACCAGCGCGGTGGTGATCGTCTGTTCGTTTCCACAGGCGCCGTGGCTGTTCTTTCCGGCGCTGAGCATCTGGATCGGCATCTGCTGCGGCTGTGCGACGCTGGTGCGCAACTTCCGTTCCTATGCGCTGGTGCTGTCAGGCTATACGTGTGCGATCATCGCGCTCGCCGCCAGTCAGGATCCCGACAACATCTTCATGATCACCATGTCGCGCACGACCTATATCGTGCTCGGCATCTCGTGCGAGACGCTGGTCGCGGTGCTGTTCGCGCACAACCTCGCCACCGCCGCGAAGAAGAACATGCGGCAGAAGATCCAGACCGCGCTGAGCACCTCCACCGAAGCGGTGGCGAACCTGCTCGCGGGGGATGAGCAGGCATTCGTGCGTTCCCGCGCGCTGTTCGGCACGATCCTGTCGATCAATGACCAGATCGAATTCAGTGAAGTGGAGATGGGCCCCCACGGGCATGAGGGCGACCATGCCCGCGCGGCCCTTGCGGCGGTATCCGTCCTGCTGTCACGCGGGCTGGGGATGATGGCGCGCATCAAGGCGCTGGGCACGGTCAATCCCGTCTTTACCGAAACCAGCCTGCTGACGCGTACCTTCCTGCTCGGCCTGCCGGCGCGGCTGGAATCCGACACGCAGATCCCGCAGGTCATGTCGGACCTGCAGGACCTGCGCAGCGTCTGCCGCCAGCGCATCATCGACGCCCTGACCGAAGAACTGGCCGCGACGGAACCGCACGATACGGACACGATCGAACGGCTGCTCAACTGCCGCATCCTGCACAACGCGCTTGATGAACTCCTGGGCGAACTGGAACAGGCGGTCGCGGAGTTCGACGCCAGCCAGCACGAGATCCGGGGCGATCATTTCCATTTCCGCCTGCAGGCCCACCGTGATTTCAAGGAAGCGCTGTATAACGGTATCCGCGCGGCGGTGGCGATCGGCGCATCGGCGCTGATCTGGGAACTGACGGCATGGCCGAACGGCATCGGCTTCATCACCATGGTCGCGGTGACATGCGGCCTGTTCGCCACGCGTGAAAACCCGGTCCTTGGCACGATGAACTTCCTGCGTGGCGCGTGCTGGGCGGTGTTCGTGTCGGCCTTCCTCGTGCTGCTGTTCGTCCCGCGCCCGGCGGAATTCGAAATGCTGGCCGCCGTCCTCGCCCTGCCGATGATCGCAGGCGGCCTTGCCGCGCGCAATCCGGCAACGGCGGGGGCCGCGGCGTCCTATTCCCTGTTCCTGCCCGCCCTTGTCGGTCCGGGCAACCAGACGCGCCTGAATGAAATCGCCTATTTCAACGCAGCCTTCGCCCTGCTGTGCAGTATCGGCTTCGCGGTGCTGATCTTCCGCGCCGTGCTGCCGTTCGACAGTGACGAGGAACGCTGGCGCATGCGCAACCGCACCCTGCATGACCTGCGGCACCTGGCGTCGGCCAACCCGCTGCCACAGCCCCGGGCGTGGATCGGGCGCAATACCGACCGCTTCTCCCGCCTGATCCGCCATGCCGGGCCGACCCCCTCCCCCACGATCGAGGCCTACCTGCAGGGCACGCTGTCGGCCATGACGATCGGGCTGAACATCATCCGCCTGCGCGTCGTGCTTGAACGCAGCAAGTTGCCGGAGTCCGCCAATCGCGCGATCACGCTGTTCCTGCACCGCATGGCGCAGTTCAGTGGCCGTTATGGCCGCACCGCCCGCGTGGCGCGGAGCGCGACACGGGTGCTGCGTGTCCTCGAAGGGAAGGAAACCAACATTACCGCCCGCGTGGAAATGACGCGCGCCATTGCCTATCTGCTGGTCATTTCCTATGAACTTGATGCAAACGCGGCATTCCTTGACGCCTCGCAACCCTACCGTTCCAGCGAAATGATCAGCTAGGGACCACCACTTCCACCCCTCGCAGCAACCGGGGCCACATGACCGCAGCGCGCATGCACGACACCCTCGCCCTGCGGGGACGGATCGTCACCTTCCGCGACAACCCGTTTGTCACCGACCCGATCGCAGCCCTCCATCATGAGGAAGACGGACTGCTCATCATCCGCGACGGGCGGATCGAACGAGTCGGCGCGTATGCCGACACCCTGCCCCACCTGCCTGACGGCACGCAGGTGGCGCATTATCCCGGCTGCCTGATTTCCGCCGGTTTCGTGGACACCCATGTCCACTACCCCCAACTGCCGATGATCGCCGCCTATGGCGAGCAGTTGCTGGAATGGCTGGAACGCTACACCTTCCCTACCGAAAGCCGCTTTCGCGACCCGGCCTATGCGCACGACATCGCGCGCAGGTTCCTGGCCGAACTGCTGCGATGCGGCACGACCACGGCGGCCGTTTTCTGCACCGTCCACCCGCAGTCGGTGGAGGCGTTCTTCACCGAATCAGAGCGCCTCAACACGCTGATGATCGCGGGCAAGGTGCTGATGGACCGCAACGCCCCGCCCGACCTGCGCGATACGGCACAAGGCGGGTATGACGACTCCCTCGCGCTGATGGAGCGCTGGCACGGGCGCGGGCGGCAGATGTACGCCGTCACCCCCCGCTTCGCCCCCACCAGCAGCGAGGAGCAGCTTGAACTCGCCGGCGCACTGCTTGCACGCGATGACAGCGTGTTCATGCAGACCCACCTCGCCGAAAACGTGGACGAGGTCGCGTGGGTGCGCGAACTGTTTCCCGCGCGGCGTTCCTATCTGGATGTCTATGCGCATGCGGGGCTGGTGCGTCCGCGCGCCATCCTTGGCCATGCCATCCATGTCGATGAACCCGACCTTGCGACCTGCCATGACAGTGGCTGCACGCTGGCCCACTGCCCGACTTCCAACCTGTTCCTTGGCAGCGGCAGCTTCCGCCTGTTCGATGCGATGGACCCGCGCCGCCCGGTGCGCGTCGGGCTGGGAACGGATATCGGCGCGGGCACCAGCCTGTCGCAGTTGCAGAGCCTGAACGAAGCCTACAAGATCGCGCAGGCCACGGGCCATCGCCTGCATCCCGCGCAGGCCTTCTGGCTGGCGACGGCGGGCGGTGCGCGGGCGCTGCACCTCGATCACCGGATCGGGACGATCGCACCGGGGATGGAGGCCGACCTGTGCATCCTCGACCCGGCGGCGACACCGCTGCAGGCCCTGCGCGCGCAGTCCTGCGATTCGATCAGCGACCTGCTGTTTTCCCTGATGATGCTGGGCGATGACCGCAGCATCCGCGCCACCTATGTCGCGGGACGGCTGGTGCATGAACGCGCCTGACACGGGATATGGGCTGCTTTTCACAAAGGCAGCTTCCCTCGAAGCTTTCTGAAAAAAGCCTCGCCAGAAACTTCTTTATGTTTTTGGGGATTTTTCCAAGGGTGCCCGGTCCTGCATGACCGTGGCCAGACCCTGATGCGACACTGGCGGAGAGGGTGGGATTCGAACCCACGGTACGCTTGCACGCACAACGGTTTTCGAGACCGCCCCGTTCGACCGCTCCGGCACCTCTCCAATGTCAGCGGCGTTGGTGCGGGCTTATACGGTGCGCCCGCACCACGCGCAAGGGGGCGGCGGATGTTTTTTGCCATCCCCTTCCCCGCCATGGCGGGAATCGCCGCCAAGGGCGGGATTAGCGATTGACGGGGCGGGAATTGCCCGATAGAAGCCAGCCCTCAATCCCTGCGCAGAACAGGGGGCGCCGCGCGTGGTTTCGCGGCCAATGTCAAAAAGCGACCGGGCCATGCCGCCTGCACCTCCATCCCGATGGTGCCGCGCTGACCCAGAGATCGGAAAGATAGAGAATTATGTTCGCAGTTATCCGCACGGGCGGAAAGCAGTACCGCGTTTCCAAGGACACCGTCCTGAAGATCGAGAAGCTGGAAGCCGAAGCCGGCGCCACCATCACGTTCGACCAAGTCCTCGCCGTTGGTGGCGAAGGCGAAGCGAAGATCGGCAGCCCCACCGTTGCCGGTGCGACCGTCACCGCGACCGTGATCGCGCAGGACCGCCTGGCGAAGGTGATCATCTTCAAGAAGCGCCGTCGGCAGAACAGCCGCCGCAAGAACGGCCACCGTCAGCCCGTGACCGTGGTGCGTATCGCCGCAATCAACGCTGCCTGATCCCCGGACCGTCAGGCGGCGCTAACGCCCGGCGGGTTCAGGTCAAGATCAGTCAACAAGTTTCAGGAGTTCAGGCAATGGCACAAAAAAAGGCAGGCGGTTCCTCCCGCAACGGGCGCGATAGCGCCGGCCGCCGTCTCGGCGTCAAGAAGTTCGGTGGCGAAAGCGTCATCGCAGGCAACATCATCGTCCGCCAGCGCGGCACGAAGATGAAGCCGGGCCAGAATGTCGGCCTTGGCCGTGACCACACGATCTTCTCGCTCGTCGATGGGCATGTGAAGTTCGAGCGTCGCGCCGAAGGCCGCGTGCACGTTTCGGTCGAAGCCCTGCCCGCAGCAGCGGAATAAGAACTGCTCCCACCCGGGAGACAGTTTCGACCAGAGGGGACGGTCACGTGGGGCCGTCCCCTTTTTCGTATCGATACCACGGCGTGTTTCTGGTATCAGACACGTCCATGGGGCTGCCACCGGCCCAGATCGGACCCGTGAGCGATGAAGTTTCTTGATCAGGCCAAAATTTTCGTGAAATCCGGCGATGGCGGTGACGGCGTCATTGCGTTCCGGCGCGAAAAATATATCGAATTCGGCGGCCCCGATGGCGGCAATGGCGGACGGGGTGGCGACATCATCTTCGTGGCCGTGCCCAACCTCAATACACTGATCGATTTCCGCTATACGCAGCATTTCCGCGCGCGCAAGGGCGGCAATGGCGCGGGATCGGACCGTACGGGGGCGGCCGCCGCACCTGTTGTCATACAGGTGCCCGTGGGCACGCAGATCTTTGATGACGACCGCGAAACGCTGCTTGGCGACCTTGATGAGGCAGGCAAGCGCCTGCTGCTGTGCCGCGGCGGTGATGGCGGCCGGGGCAATGCGCATTACAAGACCAGCACCAACCGCGCCCCGCGCCGGGCCGATCCCGGATGGCCGGGGGAGGAACGCTGGGTCTGGCTGCGGCTGAAGCTGATTGCCGATGCGGGCCTTGTCGGCCTGCCGAATGCGGGCAAGTCCACCTTCCTGTCGGTCGTCTCCGCCGCGCGGCCCAAGATTGCCGATTATCCCTTCACCACCCTGCATCCGCAGCTTGGCGTCGTGCGCCTGTCGGTGACGGAGGAATTCGTCATCGCCGACATCCCCGGCCTGATCGAGGGCGCGCATGAGGGCACGGGCCTTGGCGACCGTTTCCTTGGCCATGTCGAACGCTGCGCCGTGCTGGTGCACCTGATCGACGGCACGCAGGATGACGTGGTCGAAGCCTGGCGCACCATCCGCCATGAACTGCACGAATATGGTGGCGGCCTGTCGGAAAAACCGGAAATCATCGTCCTGAACAAGATCGATGCAATGTCGGACGAGGAGATTGCCGAACGCCGCGCGCAGCTTGAACAGGCCAGCGGCGCGCCGGTCATGACCATGTCCGGTGTTTCGCGCCAGGGCGTGGACAGGGTGCTGCGCCTTGTGCAGGACCAGATCACCCGCACCCGCGCGGAAGAAGCCGACACCACAGCTTGAAACGCAGATAGAGACGACCGTGACAGCCCTCCCCCCCGTGCCCAGCCTGAAGAACGGACAGCGCATCGTCGTCAAGATCGGCAGCGCGCTGGTGGTCGATGCCGAGACCGCCTCCCCCCGGCAGGCATGGCTGGAAAGCGTCGCGGCCGATATCGCAGCGTTGCGGGCGCAGGGTGCCGAGGTCATTGTCGTGTCATCCGGCGCGATCGCCCTGGCCCGCCACCAGCTTGGCCTGACGCGCCGGGTGCTGCGCCTTGATGAAAAGCAGGCCGCCGCCTCCGTGGGGCAGATCCGCCTGGCGCAGGCCTGGACCAACGCCCTGTCGCGCCACGACCTGAACGCGGCGCAACTGCTGCTGACGCCGGACGATACGGAACATCGCCGCCGGTACCTCAATGCGCGCGCCTCGCTCAACACGCTGCTGACACTGGGCTGCGTGCCGATCATCAATGAAAATGACGCCATCGCGACAACGGAAATCCGCTTTGGCGACAATGACCGGCTGGCCGCGCGTGTGGCGGAAATGACCACGTCGGACCAGCTTGTGCTGCTGTCGGACATTGACGGGCTTTATACCGCCGACCCGCGCACCGATCCCGACGCCCGGCACCTGCCGGTGGTCGAAAGCCTGACGGACGAGATCGAATCCATGGGGGGCGCGCCGCCGCCGGGCTATTCCTCCGGCGGGATGCGCACCAAGCTGATGGCCGCGCGGATCGCGACGCAGGCGGGATGCGCCATGGTCATCGCGCAGGGCAAGCCGCTGCATCCGCTGCGTGCATTATGGGATGGCGGGCGCTGCACATGGTTCCTGCCGTCGCCGGATGCACGTTCGGCGCGCAAGAAATGGATTGGCGGCAGCCTGACGCCGGCGGGCACCCTTGTGATCGACGATGGCGCGGTCCGCGCGCTGCTGGGCGGGTCCTCCCTGCTGCCTGCCGGGGTGCGCTCGATCTCGGGCACGTTCGACCGGGGCGACCTTGTCAGCGTGACCGACATGCACGGCCAGCGCATCGCCCATGGCCTGTCATCCTATGGCGCGGCGGATGCGCTGCGCATCATGGGCCGCCAGTCCGACGAGATCGAGGACATCCTTGGATGGCATGGCGGCGATGAACTCATCCATCGCGACGATCTCGTCATGAGCGACCGGGCCTGCATCCCCGCCACCTGACACCCCGCCACAAGGCGAGATTTACGGCCGGGGGGGCCAGCGCAGGGTCGGTTCCGAACGCTGCCGCCGTTCCGCCCATCGCATCGTGCGGGGAAAGCCCTTGCGCGCCATCGCGGCACGCTCGCCCGTCCTGTCGGCCTCCGCTGCGGGCGGGACGGGTGTGCGCAGGGGCGCGCGCACCGGACCCGAAGCCGGGGGCGCGGATGGCCGGGGCGCCTGCTGCTGCGGCGGCGGGGGCGCCGCCGTCGGGGGCGCAGGGGGCGCATCCTCCGGCATGTCATCAGGATGGGCGGGCGGCGCCTGCACCGTAACGGGCGGGACCGCGCGGCGTTCATAGGCCGGGATGTCGCATTCCGGGTCGTCGGGGTCCAGCAGGCGGGCGGCGCGGGCCCGCGACACCTGCCCTTCGCCGGACATGTCCGGGTCGTCGCGGTCCTGCGCGCGCAGGACTTCGGACAGGGGTTCGCCCGACGTGACCTCCGCCTCCTCGCGCGCCGGAGCGGAGGTGCTGGACATCGCCATGACACGCAGTTCGGCCTGCAGGTCATCAATCTGCACCGCAAGGGCGTCAAGCCGCCCCTTCACCCCGATCACGGCGAACGGGACCAGCATCCACAGGACGGCGAACAGCAACCCGGCAATCAGGACCAGCGCCTGCGCCCACTGGGGCAGCCATTCGGGCCAAGGTAGCGTCATGGGTATCTCCTGACCTTGTGCATGACAGGAAACATACCCTTACGCCGGGCAGTCAGCCATATGGCCATCATCCCTGCGGGGCATCACATGCCCAGCGCGCGGCGATAGATGTCGAGCAGGGTTTCCTGTTCCTCCACCTCGGCCGGTTCCTGCTTGCGCAGGCGGATGATCTGGCGGATCACCTTCGTGTCGAAACCTGCGGACTTCGCCTCGGTATAGATGTCCTTGATATCGCCCGCGAGGGCCTTGCGCTCTTCCTCAAGCCGTTCAATACGCTCGATGATGCTGCGCAACCGGTCGGCCGCGATACCGCCAACGGCCGCGCTGCTTTCGTCGGTTTCGAAATTATCGGCACTCATTGTCCGCTGCCTCCGGATATGGTGATGGGGCCGTCGTACGCGCCACCACGCCTTCCATCGGCGGGGCGACATGCATGACGCTTTTGAACGGCGGGCTTATCGCGATGATGGGCGCGGGTCAATGCCAGCTTGACATGCTCCGAAAGGGGGTCCTAATCGGTCCCTGACCGTTGGTACCGGCGTGTCCGCGTTCCCGATATGCTGTGCATGGCGGAAATACGGGGCTGGAAACAGAACATCAGGCAGGAGGCCGATTTTCATGGCACATCTTCCCCCCGTCGATACGTTCGACTACATCGTCTTCGGTGGAACGGGCGACCTGACCATGCGCAAGCTGCTGCCCGCGCTGTATTACCGTTTCCGCGACGGGCAGGTGCCTGCGGATGCCCGCATCATCGCCACCGCGCGCTCCCCCCTCTCGCGCGAGGAATACCAGGCCCGCGCGCAGCAGGCGCTGCAGGAGCACATCCCCGCCGCCTCGCTGGAGGCGGACACGGTCTCGCGCTTCATCAACCTGCTCTATTATGTCAGCCTCAACGGTGCGGAGGCGCAGAGCCACTGGGCCGACCTGCGCACGCTGCTCGACAGGGAGCCTGCGACCCGCATCCGTGTCTATTACCTTGCGACATCGCCTGCGCTGTACGGGCAGATCTGCGAAAACCTGAGCAAGCAGGGACTGGTCACGAAACAGTCGCGCGTCGTGCTGGAAAAGCCGATCGGCACGGACCTTGAAAGCGCCAACGCCATCAATGACAGCGTCGGGCGGCATTTCCCCGAAAACCACATCTTCCGCATCGACCATTACCTGGGCAAGGAAACGGTCCAGAACCTGATCGCGCTGCGCTTCGCCAACCCCGTGTTCGAACGGCTGTGGACCAGCGATGCGATCGATTACGTGCAGATCACCGCCGCCGAGACCGTGGGCGTCGAGGGACGCGGCGCGTATTATGACAAGTCCGGCTGCCTGCGCGACATGATCCAGAACCACCTGCTGCAGGTGCTGTGCCTTGTGGCGATGGACCCGCCGGTGTCGCTGGATGCGGACAGCGTGCGCAACGAGAAGCTCAAGGTGCTGCATGCGCTCAAGCCGATCAAGCCGTCGGAGGTCGCGATCTACACCTCCCGCGGGCAGTACATGCGCGGCCATGTCAACGGGCAGACGGTGGGCAGCTACCTCGAGGACCTTGGCGAAGGCGTCACGAGCGAGACCGAAACCTTTGTCGCGCTCAAGGCCGAGATCCTGTCCTGGCGGTGGGGCAACGTCCCGTTCTACCTGCGTTCGGGCAAGCGCATGGCGGAGAAATGCAGCGAGGTCGTGATCCAGTTCAAGTCCGCGCCGTGGACCATCTTTTCCAACAGGCCTGCCGCCAACCGCCTGATCATCCGCATCCAGCCCGACGAGGGCGTGATGCTGTCGGTCTCCACCAAGGACCCGACCCCCACCGACAGCCTGACGCTGCGTGAGGCCGACATCAATATCGAGTTCGAAAAGGCGTTCAACATCCGCTACCCCGATTCCTACGAACGGCTGCTGCTTGATGTCGTGCGGGGCGACCCGATCCTGTTCATCCGCCGCGACGAGGTGGAGGCCGCATGGAAGTGGATCGACCCGATCCTGCAGGGATGGAGCAAGAACGAAGCCCCGCTCGAACCCTATCCCGCCGGGACATGGGGGCCGGAGGGCGCGCGCAACCTGCTAGCGCAGTCGGGACATCTGTGGCACGAGGACATGAAATAACGCATGGCAGCCCCTCCCCGCCTTTCGGGCCGGAACCGCGCGCCCATGACGATCCGCCAGCGGATCATCCGGCGCGTGCTGATGATCATTCCCATGGCGCTGCTGACCTTTGTCGTCATGCGCATGGGGTGGCTGGACCAGGCCGCGGACAAGCTGACCTTCTCCAAGGTCAGCTGGTTCGACAACACCGCACTGGTGGAGCATTTCCGCACGGTCGTGACGCATAACGGCATGACGCACGACCGCAAGGACTGCCTGCTGTTCGTCCTCAATGGCAACGACCCGCCCGACGCCACCAACCTTGAGGTGATGGAGCGGCATTCAGGCTCCTGCCCGGGGGATCGCAACACGCTGCCGCGCCTGTTCACGCTGCGGGTGGACCGCCTGTCGCAAAGCGTGCAGACCGACTGGCAGACACCCGGCGTATTCCACGCCATGCCGCAGTAAACAGGACACAAAGACGCCGCCTTTTTTAAAAAAGGCGGCGCCCGGTTTTTTTCAAATACCGGTTCAGGACCGCGCGAACGCCTCGCGCAGTTTGCGCGCGCCATAATGGATCGCGGATTTGCCACCCGGCAGGAACGAATAGAAATTCAGGAAGCCATGGACCGTCCCCGGCCATGTGCGCGTACAGGCCTGTGATCCCGCCTTCTCCATCGCGGCGGCATACCCCGTCCCCTCGTCATGCAAGGGATCGCACTGCGCCAGGGCAATGACGGCAGGTGGCAGGTTGGCGAGCGAAGATGCGAAGATCGGGGCAAGGCGCGGGTCGCACAGGTCCTTCGGGTCGCGGACATATTCCTGCGCATACCATTCCATCACCCGGGTGCTCAGGACATACCCGTTGGCATAGACCTCGCGCGAGGGAACGGGACGCTCCCCATACAGCGAGGGATAATAGAGCAGTTGCAGGGCAAGGGGCGGATACTTCCACCCCCTGCTCATCTGGCTGAGCACGGCGGCGAGCGTGCCGCCCGCACTGTCGCCCGCGACCGCGACCTTCCCGCCCCAGCGCCATGCCTCCGCCGCCACCCACTGCAGCGCGGCCCAGCAGTCATCCACGGCGGCAGGGAATTTGTTTTCCGGCGCAAGGCGGTAATCGAACGACACGACCGCCGCCCCCGACTGCCGCGCCAGGCGGCAGCAGATCCCGTGGTGGGAGTTCAGGCCGCAATGGACATACCCGCCCCCATGCATGAACAGCACGACGCCGCGCACCCTGCCATAGGGAACATAAAGCCGCGCGGGACGCAGTTCGGTCGCACCGGGCACACGGATGTCGATCACGCGCCGGACCTGCAGGCTCGACAGGCGTTTGGGAAAACATGGGCGGTCGAAGCGCCGGCGGATATCCTCCAGCGAATGGGGGACATGGTTGTGATGGGCAGAATGGGCCTTCGCGCCGAGCAGGAACAGACGGGTAAGAAAACCCGGAAGCCGCCCGCGCGCGGGGGCCGCGGACGTCGCGGCATCGGAAACAGACAACAGCACGCCTTTCGTGATCGGTCATGAGTTTTCGCGTCCCAAGGCTTTAGCCCTTGACGCGCGGCGCATGCACCGCCAGTTTCCGCATGCCAGACGGTCGGACGGCCGCTGTTGGTGCGCATATGCGCAGTGATGGAGGAAAGTCCGGGCTCCACGGAAGAACGGTGCCGGCTAACGGCCGGCGGGGGCGACCCCAGGGACAGTGCCACAGAAAACAGACCGCCCCCACGGCAGAGGGCCCGGTTTCATGACCGGACCGGATGTTGGGGGCAAGGGTGAAACGGTGCGGCAAGAGCGCACCGCGCGCATGGTAACATGGGCGGCAGGGCAAACCCCACCGGGAGCAAGACCGAATAGGAACGGCAGGCGGGCGGATTCCGGTCCGCGCCGCCAGGGGCCTTCCGCCCCGTCGTTCGGGTTGGTCGCGTGAGGCGTGCCGCAAGGCGCGTCCCAGAGGAATGGCCGTCCCATCCCCCACGGGGATGGACAGAACCCGGCTTACAGACCGTCTGGCATCTTTATCCCCCGCCCCTGCCATCATTACGTCACTTCACCTGCCTGAATCGCGCGGGTACGGCGGTAACAAAGTATTCACCAAAAAGAACAAACCATAAACATATCTGGAACAGAAATGAGCACGGGCAGAACATGGGGGATATATTCCTCTTTACCTGTCATTACAGGCCCCACCGCCGAACAATAGCAGTCTGCCGCCATTTCTTGCATATCTTTAATTGACCGCCCATGAAATCCCATGATATCCCACATAGACCCAGTGAAGTTGAGTGAAGGAAGTACCTTCACCCGCGCCGGGGACAGCGTCTCAGACCTCTGTAATCCATGCCAGGGAGGGCATCGCGCAGCGTGAGTGTATTCCTTGGCACGCATCAGAACCGGCTGGATGCCAAGGGGCGGGTCTCCATCCCGTCGGCTTTCCGCGCGACGCTCCGCACCCTTTCGCGTGCGGGCGAACCGCTGGTCATCATGCGCCCCTCGCACCTGCATCCCTGCCTGGAGGCCTGGCCAAGCGCCTCGTTCTCCGCGCTGGCGCGCCCGCTGGACGAGGTGGACATCTTTTCCGAGGATCACGACGACCTCGCCACCGCGCTCTATGCGGATGCCTATCCCCTCGACGCGGACAAGGAAGGACGCATCCTGCTCCCCGAAACCCTGCGCGCGCATGCCAACCTGAGCGAACAGGTCACCTTCATGGGGCTTGGCCGTATCTTCCAGGTCTGGGATCCCGACGCCGCGAACCAGCGCCGCGCCGAGGCGCGTGCACGTGCGCGGGCGATAACATCCGGCAGGAAAACGGCGGCCTCCCCGCCGGAAGGATCGGCATGACCACGATGACATCCCTTCCCCCGGCATCGCTGCCGTGTGCCGACGGCGGCCATGTCCCGGTCATGCTGGACGAAGTACTGTGTGACCTCGCGCCGCGTGATGGCGCGACATACCTCGACGGGACATTTGGCGGCGGCGGATATGCACGCGCGATCCTGTCTGCGGCCGACTGCACGCTGTGGGCCATCGACCGCGACCCTGCCGCCATCGCGCGCGGGGAGGTTCTGGCCACGTCCTTTCCCGACGGGCATGGGCAGTCGCGCCTGCGCCTCATCAAGGGCGGGTTCGGGGACATGGCCGCCCTGCTCGCCGCGCGCGGGGTGGGGGCGCTGGATGGCGTGACGCTCGACCTCGGGGTATCGTCCTATCAGATCGACCAGCCGGAACGTGGCTTTTCCTTCCGCATGGACGGGCCGCTCGACATGCGCATGGGTGATGAGGGCACGACCGCCGCCGATGTCGTCAACCGCTATCAGGAAAGCGAACTTGCCGACATCATCTACACCTATGGCGAGGAGCGGATGTCCCGCCGGGTGGCGCGCGCCATTGTCGCGGCACGGGCGGAGGCGCCGATCACCACCACGGCGCGCCTGGCGGATGTCGTGCGTTCGGTCGTGCGCGCGGACCGGTCGGGCATCGACCCCGCCACCCGCACCTTCCAGGGGCTGCGCATCTACGTGAATGATGAACTGGGGCAGATCGAACGCGGGCTGGAACAGGCGCTCGGCCTGCTCGCACCGGGCGGGCGCCTGGTGGTGGTGTCCTTCCACTCGCTTGAAGACCGTCTCGTGAAGCTTGCGATGAACCGTGCGTCAGGCCGCATGCCCGGCCCGTCGCGCCACGATCCGGGGGCCGCCGTACAGCGTACGCAGCGCCCGGCCTTCCGCCTTGTCAGGAACAAGGCCATCCGTCCGTCGGACGCCGAATGCCACCGCAACCCGCGCGCGCGCAGCGCGCGGCTGCGCACGGTCGAACGCGTCGCGACATTCCCCTCCACCGAGTCCGCCACACACATGGGACAGCAGCAATGATCCGGATCATCACGCTTTTATGCGCCATCATGACGGCGGGGTCCGGGCTGTTCCTGTATACGAAGAAGCAGCAGACCTCCGCACTGGACCAGAAGATCGCGCAGATCGTGATGCAGACCGAACGCACGCGCGACCAGACGGCCATGCTGCGTGCGGAATGGACGATGCTGAACCAGCCCGACCGGCTGCACAAGCTGGCCGAACGCTATGACCCGACGCTGCGCCCCGTAGCGCCCACGCAGTTCGTACAGGTCGCCAGCCTGAGCGCGCACCTGCCCGCACCGGGATCCCCCGCCCCCATCGCACCGCCCAACCCGCGTGCGAACATGGGTGTCGCCCTTGCTGCCGACCATATGCCCATTGCGACGGCGGACCCTGTCGCACGTCCGCATGCCCCCATGGTGATGCCCGCGGCAACGCTGGCACAGGCCAGCGTGCCGCATCCGGTGGCGCAGTCCGCGCCCCTCCCGCCAGTGGTGACACACCATGCGCCACCCGCCCATGTGGAAGCGGCCGCCGTGCATCCCGAACATCCGGAGCATGATGGCATAAGGGCCACGCCGGAACACGCCGCCCCCCGTCCGATGGAGCATGCCGCCCCGATGATGGCGCAGAACGAAACCCCGGCAGCCCATCCGCCGGTGCATGTGGCCCATGCCGCCACCACCCCCGCGCCCGCCCATGACGTCATGCTGGCCAGTACCCGTGTCGCGCCCTATCACTACCATCCCGCGCATGAAGTGTCGGAGGCCGCATGGCATCCGGCCGAAGCCCTTCCCTCCGTCCGGGGTGGTGGCAGTTCGCTGGCCAACTCCCGCACGTCCGCCCTTCCCCCGCCCGTACCCGTCAGCAACTGACGACGGTCGCTTCCGCTGCCGGATACCGTCGGTGACATGAACGATACGCCCCGCCCATCAGACCAGGATACGCAAACGGACAGTTCCCGCCCCACAGGCGGGACTTTGCGCATGACCCAGGTACGCTACAGGACGGACACCCGCCTGCTGGTGGTCGCCGGGGTGTTCTGCGTGCTGTTCGGCGCGGTGGGCGTAAAGCTTGCCATCGCGACGATCATCATGCCGCTCGCCCCGCAGCAGCACCAGATCGCGCCGCAGGTCCCCCCCATCCCCAAGAGCGACCCCAAGGGCATGGTGGCCAACGACATCGTCCTGCCGCAGGTGCACCGCGCCTCCATCGTGGACCGCAACGGGCAGGCGCTGGCCATCTCCCTGCCGGTGGCGCAGGTCTATGCCAACCCGCAGGAAATGATCGACCCGCAGGACGCGACGCACAAGCTCAAGCACGTCCTGCCCCACCTTGACGAGGCGGAGACCCTGCGCCGCCTGTCATCGGCGCGGCAGTTCGTCTATCTGGCGCGCGACATCTCGCCGTCGGAGGAGCTGGCGATCAATAACCTCGGCATCCCCGGCATCTACTTTGAACCGGGCGAGCGCCGCCGCTATCCCATGGGGCGTGTCGCGGCCCAGATCATGGGGGGCGTGGACATCGACGACCACGGCGTTGCAGGCGTGGAGCGTTTCTTTGACAAGCGCCTCGACAGCAACCGCGCGCCGCTGACGCTCTCGCTCGACGTGCGGGTGCAGAACGTGGTCCATGACGAACTGCAGTCGGCGATGGACACGTTCCAGGCGATCGGGGCCTGCGCGATCGTGATGGACGTGCGCAACGGGGAAATCATCGCCATGGTCAGCCTGCCTGACTATGACGCCAATGATTTCGGCCATGCCCCGGCCGACGCCCGCTTCAACCGCGCCGTCACGGGGATGTACGAACCCGGCTCCACCTTCAAGCTGCAGACGACGGCCATGGCGCTGCAGGACGGGGTCGCGCATATATGGGACCGTTTTTCCAGCGTGCCGATCAAGGTTGGCCGCTTCACCATTTCGGATATGAAGAACGACCATTTCGACCCCTGGCTCTCCCTGCCCGAGGTGATGGCCCATTCCTCCAACCCGGCGGCGGCGCATATCGCGCTGGATGCGGGGGCCGCGCGCCAGCAGGACTGGCTGCGCAACATGGGATTCTTTGCGCGCGTACCCATCGAACTGCCCGAGGCCGGGCGTCCCATCGTCCCGTCCACGCACAACTGGGGCGTGTCTACCGTCATGACCGTGGCCTTTGGCCACGGTGTCGCCGAACCGCCGCTTGCGATCGTGCGCGGCACGGCGGCGACGGCCAATGGCGGCTTCCTGCTCAGACCCACGCTTTTGCTGCATGACCAGGATAGGACACCGGGGGGCACCCCTGTTCCCGATACGGACATGGCGGGACAGGTGCCCGATGCGCAGCGCCTGATCTCGGCGGAGAATTCGAACATCCTGCGCAAGATCCTGCGTCTTGACGTGACCAAGGGCACCGGCGACCGCGCGGAATCCCCGGGCTATTACGTGGGGGGCAAGACCGGCACGGCGGAGAAGATCGGCGCGCATGGCGGCTACCTCAAGCATGTCAACGTGTCGGCCTTTACCGGCATATTCCCGATGAACGCGCCGCGTTATGCGGTGTATGTCATGCTCGACAGCCCGAAGCCCACGGCGCAGACACATGGATGGACCACGGCGGGGTGGAACGCGGCGCCCACGGCCTCGCACATCATCACGCGCATCGCGCCGATGATGGGCCTGTTCCCCGACACCACGCATCAGGAAGCGATCGAGAATTCGCTCTACATCCCGATGCGCCCGCCTGTCCCGCATGGATATCGCGCGCTGGGCCCGGGAAATGATCCCGGCACGCAGCGCCTGCAGGAAGGCGAAGGCAGGCACCATGCCGGCCGCCACGGGACGGGGGAGATGACCTCCGAAGAGGGGCATGTGGCGCACATGCACGCCGCACGGGATGAACGCGAAGACGCCCTGCCATTAAAGAAGCGGCAGGAACGGGGATAGACATGAAACTGACGACTGTACTGCACCGCGCAGGTCTTGCGGCGGATGGCTGCGGCCATGACCCGGAGGTCAGCGGCATTACCGCCGACAGCCGGCAGGTGCGCCCGCGCATGATCTTCGCCGCCATCGCGGGCAGCCGTGCCGATGGCCGCGCCTATATCGAACAGGCGCTGCAGCACGGGGCCTGCGCCATCGTCTCGACCCCGGATGCCTGCACTGCGGTGCGGCAGGCGCGCCCTGACATCGCCACCGTCGCCACCGACGATCCGCGCCATGCGCTGGCGGTGATCGCATCGGCGCTGATGCCCGCCCTGCCCGGCCATATCGTCGCGGTCACCGGCACGAACGGCAAGACCAGCACGGTCGAGTTCCTGCGCCAGATCTGGCAGCAGCAGGGCCATGCCGCCGCCAGCATCGGCACGCTTGGCATCATCGCGCCCACTGTCCCCGCCCTGTCGGGGCCGTCGCTGACGACACCCGACAGCGTGACGATGGCGCTCACGCTCGGGACGCTGCACGAACACGGGGTCGATGACATCGCGATCGAGGCGTCCTCCCACGGGCTGGCGCAGCGCCGCCTTGACGGGGTGCCCATCGCCGCCGCCGGGTTCAGTAACCTGACGCGCGACCACCTTGACTACCACGGTGACATGGACAGCTATCGCGCGGCGAAACTGCGGCTGTTCGACACGCTGCTGCCGGCGGGTGGCCTTGCGGTGGCCAATGCGGACATGGACGGCGCGACGCTGGACGCGCTGCGCACGATTGCCATGAACCGTGCGCTGGACCTGCGTCTGGTGGGCGAAGGCGGGGACGCCATCCGCCTGCTGCGCGCGACGCCCCGCCCTGACGGGCAGATGCTGGAACTGGAGTGTGACGGCACACGCCGCGAGGTCGAGATACGCCTGCCCGGACGTTATCAGGTGGACAACATGCTGCTGGCCGCGGGACTGTCGGCGGCGGACATGGACGGGGTGCGCGCGGCCATCGACTGCCTGCCCGCCCTTGTGGGGGTGCGCGGGCGCATGGAACTTGCCGCCACCCTGCCCAACGGGGCGGCGGTGTATGTCGATTTCGCCCACACGCCCGATGCGCTGGAACGCCTGCTGCAATCACTGCGGCCGCATGCGTCAGGGCGGCTTGTGGTGGTCTTCGGCGCGGGCGGTGACCGTGACCGGGGCAAGCGGCCATTGATGGGCGAGGTTGCCACGCGCGTTGCCGACATGGCCATCGTCACCGACGACAACCCCCGGACCGAGGACGCGGCCGCCATCCGGCGCGAGGTCATGGCGGGCGCGCCGGGTGCTGCGGATATCGGCGGGCGCCGCAACGCCATTGCAGAGGGCCTGTCCCGACTGAAGACCGGCGACGTGATGGTCGTCGCGGGCAAGGGCCATGAACAGGGGCAGACGATCGGCACGACGGTCCTGCCCTTTGACGACGTTTCCACCGTCCGTGAACTGGCGGGCCAGTCATGACCGTCCTGTGGACCCGCGCCGACCTGATCGCGGCGACAGGCGGGCATTTCCTTGCGCCTGCCACGCCCGGCGATGCGATACGCGCCACGGGTGTTTCCATTGACACGCGCACGCTGGCGGCAGGTGACATCTTCGTAGCGCTGGTGGGGGAAAATTCGGACGGACATGCGCACATCACCCGCGCGCTGGAGGCCGGGGCGGCCGTCGTGATCGCCCATCGCGACACTGGCGTAAAGGATCCGCGCATCCTGCTGGTGGAAGACACGCTGGCAGCCCTCAACGCCATGGCGGCCTTCGCGCGTGACCGCTTTTCCGGCCGGATGATCGCGGTGACCGGCAGCGTGGGCAAGACCACGACGAAGGACATGCTGCGCCATGCGCTGGGCGCGTGCGGGCCGACACACTGGGCCGTGGCGTCGTACAACAACCACTGGGGCGTGCCGCTGACCCTGGCACGCCTGCCCGCATCGGCCATGTTCTGCGTGTGCGAGGTGGGGATGAACAACCCCGGCGAAATCGCGCCACTGGCCCGGATGGTGCGGCCCGATGTCGCGGTCGTCACCACCATCACCGGGGCGCATCTGGGCCATATGGGAAGTCTGGAGGCCATCGCGCGGGAAAAGTCGGACCTGATCGCGGCCCTGCCCCATGATGGCGTGGCGATCGTGCCCGATGACGTGACGGGCATGGCGGCGTTCACCACACAGGCCCGCAGGCGTGGCGCGCACCTGTGGACGGCAGGCACCCTGCCCGCCAGCACGGCGCGGATGGAGGATTACAGGCCCCATCCCGGTGGCGGCACGTTCCGCGCCCTGATCAATGGATGGTCGGGCACGGTCGAACTGCACGCGCCGGGCCGTCACATGGCGGCCAACGCGCTGCTGGCGCTGGCGGCGGCACGGGCGGTCGGCGCCGACATGGCGCGCGCGGTGCGGGGCCTTGCGGATTTCCGGCCCGGGGCCGGGCGTGGCGCGATCACGCCCATCCTCGACGGGCAGGCCAGCCTGCTTGATGAAAGCTACAACGCATCGGTCGCCTCCATCCGCGCGACGCTCGATGTGCTGGGGCAGGTCCCGGCACGACGGCGCATCGCCGTGCTGGGCGATATGCTCGAACTCGGCACGTTCGCGCGCGACCAGCACGAATCCCTCCTTCCAGCCGTCCGCAAGCATGCGGACCTTGTTTTTTGTTGCGGCCCGAACATGAAATATCTCTTTGACCTCCTGCCTTCCTCCCAGCGCGGTGCGTGGACGCCCGATGCCGCGACACTTGCGCCGATGGTGCGCGCGCTGGCACGGGCGGGTGACGCAATCCTTGTGAAGGGAAGCCTCGGGCTGAAGATGCGCCAGGTGGTCGATGCCCTGCGTGCCCCCACCGTGGATGATGACGCGCGGGGGCGCGCCTGATGCTCTATGACCTGTTCCAGCGGCATGCAGCGGGCCATGTTTCCGTCCTCAACCTGTTTCACTACATCACCTTTCGCGCGGGCGCCGCGTGCCTGACGGCGCTGGTGCTCAGCCTCATGCTGGGCAACCCGCTGATCGCGCGCCTGCGCCGCATCCAGCGCGGCGGACAGCCGATCCGCGCGCTGGGGCCGGAACGCCATATCGTGGAAAAGGCCGGAACGCCGACGATGGGCGGCGTGCTGATCCTTGTCTCCCTGCTGGGATCGACGCTTTTGTGGGCGGACCTGACCAACGGGTTCGTCTGGGCGGTGATGACGATCACGCTGGCGTTCGGCGCGGTCGGGTTCGCGGATGATTACCTCAAGCTGTCGCGGCGCAACACCGATGGCGTATCGATGCGCATGCGGCTGGGCTGTGAATTCGCGGTCTCCCTGCTGGGCGGGATCTGGATCGAAAGCCTGATGCCGCCCGACCTTGCGAACCACCTCGCCTTCCCCTTCGTCAAGGACCTGCTGCTGCCGCTGGGCTATGCCTTTCCCGTGTTCGCGATGATCACGATCACCGGGTTCGGCAACGCGGTCAATTTCACCGACGGGCTGGATGGACTGGCGATCGTGCCGGTGACCATCGCCGCCCTGGTGTTCGCGCTGATTTCCTACCTCGTGGGCAACCATATCTTTGCCGACTACCTGCAACTGCATGCGGTGCCGGGCACCGGGGAACTGGGCATCTTCTGCTCCGCGCTGGTGGGGGCGGGCCTGGGATTCCTGTGGTTCAACGCGCCGCCCGCGGCCGTGTTCATGGGCGATACGGGCTCGCTCGCGCTTGGCGGCGCGCTGGGGGCGGTGGCCGTGTCGGTCAAGCATGAACTGGTACTGTGCATTGTCGGCGGCCTGTTCGTGATCGAGACGCTGTCGGTCATCATCCAGGTCTTCTGGTACAAGCGCACCGGGCGGCGGGTTTTCCTGATGGCGCCGCTGCACCATCACTTTGAGAAAAAGGGATGGCCGGAATCCAAAATCGTCATACGCTTCTGGATCGTTTCCATTGTGCTGGGACTGTGTGGCCTTGCCACGCTGAAACTGAGATGAGCGCATTTCCCACCAACCTGTTCACCGGACAGCGCATCGCCGTGCTGGGCCTTGGCCGTAACGGTCTAGCCGCCGCCCGCGCGCTTGGCGCGATGGGCGCACGGGTGCAGGCGTGGGATGACACGCTGGACAAGGCCCCCGTCCCCGCCCCTGCGGGCGTGGAGTTCGCCCCGTTTGCGGACCTGTCGGGGTTCGATGCGCTGGTGATGTCACCGGGCATCCCCCACACCCTGCCGGCCCCCCATCCGGTGGCGGCCATGGCGCGCGCGGCGGGGGTGCCGATCGTGTCGGATGCGGAATTCCTGTTCCGCGCCGTCCGCCGTGCGGGATCGCGCGCGCGGTTCGTGGGCGTGACCGGGACCAATGGCAAATCCACCACCACGGTCCTGCTGGCGCACCTGCTGCATCATGCGGGCATTCCTGCCATCGCGGGCGGGAACCTTGGCCCGGCCGCCCTGTCGCTGCCATTATTGCCGGATAATGGTATTTATGTGCTTGAAATGTCTTCCTACATGCTTGAACGGCTCGACAGCCTGCATTTCGACGCGGCCTGCCTGCTGAACCTGACGCCCGACCATCTGGACCGGCATGGCGACATGGCGGGCTATACGCGTGCAAAGCTGCATGTCTTCGACCGTCAGGGCGCGGGGGACCTCGCCGTTCTGGGCGACACCGTGCCGGACTGCGCGCACCTTGCCACAGGCCTGCGTTCGCGCGGCATCGACGTCAAGGTGGTCGGCGGTGATGCGGATGCACCGGACATGTGGGTGCGCGACGGGATGCTGCGTGACGGCGCCGGCGTGATTGCCGACCTTGCGCATGCCACCTCCCTGCCCGGCACGCACAATGCGGAAAACGCCGCCACCGCCACGGCCATCGCGCTGTGGCTGGGCTGTCCGCGCGACATGATCGACACGGCACTGGCGTCATTCGACGGGCTTGCCCACCGGCAGAAGACCATCGGCACGATCGACGGCATCCGTTTCATCGACGACAGCAAGGCCACGAACGCCGACGCCGCCGCGCGTGCGATGGCGTGCCATGACCGCATGATCTGGATCGCGGGCGGGATCGCCAAGGCGGGCGGGATTACGGACCTCGCCCCCCTGTTCGGGCGGGTGGCGCATGCGTTCCTGATCGGGCGTGATGCCCCTGAACTGGCGCGGACGCTGCAGGCGCACAATGTCGCCCATACCATTGTCGGCACGATGGAGCATGCGGTGCCCGCCGCACTGGCGGCTGCGCGGACGCAGGGCGTGCCGGTGGTACTCCTGTCGCCCGCCTGCGCCAGTTTCGACCAGTTCACCGGGTTCGAGGCGCGCGGCCTGCGCTTTGCCGAACTTGTCGCCACGCTGGACACACCATAATGGCAAGCCTGTCACGCATCAACACATCGCCCATGGCGCGATGGTGGCGCAACGTGGACCGCGTCACCCTCATCTGCGTGGGGATCCTGATCGGGTTCGGCTATATCCTGATGCTGGCGGCAAGCCCGGCGGTGGCGGTACGTATCGGCGCGTCGCGCGACATGTTCATCTTCAAGCAGGTGTGCTTCCTGATGCTGGCGGCGCTGATCGTGGTCGGCACGTCGCTGCTGTCGGTGCGCGCGGTCAGGATCCTGGCCGCCGTGGGGTTCGTGCTGGGCATCATGGCCACCGCGCTGACGCTGGTCCACGGGATCGAGATCAAGGGCGCGCGGCGCTGGATCGCGCTGCCGATGATGTCGGTACAGCCGTCCGAGTTCCTCAAGCCCTGTTTCGCCGTGGTGACGGCGTGGCTGCTGACGGAGCGTCAGAAACGCAGGTATTTCCCCGGTATGCTGATCTCGCTCGGCCTGTTCGGGGTCGTGCTGCTGCTGCTGAAATCACAGCCCGACATCGGGATGCTCAGCGTGATTACGACCGTCTTCATCACGCAGCTTTTCGTCGATGGGCTCAGCCTGTTCCTCGTGGCGGGGGGCGTGGGGTGCATGATCGCGGCCTTCATCGGGGCCTATGCCGTCTTCCCGCATGTCCGCTCCCGCGTGGAGCGTTTCCTCCACCCCGAGGTGGGCGACCATTACCAGATCGACACCGCCCTGCGCGCCTTTGGCAATGGGGGACTGCTGGGGCGCGGACCGGGCGAAGGGCGGGTGAAGGACCTGCTGCCCGATGCACATGCCGACTTCGTCTTTGCCGTCGCGGGGGAGGAATTCGGCATGATCGTCTGCCTGTTCATCATCGGGGTGTTCGGCGTGATCGTCATTCGCGCGCTGCTCAAGCTGCTGCGTGAAAACGATCCCTTCATCGTCGTGGCCACGACCGGGCTTGTGACCGGGTTCGGGCTGCAGGCGTTCGTGAACATGGGATCGACCCTGCACCTGATCCCGACCAAGGGCATGACGCTGCCCTTCATTTCGTATGGCGGGTCCTCCGCCATGTCCGTGGCGCTGACGATCGGCATGGTCCTTGCGCTGACCCGCACGCGCGTCAACACCGCCGACAGCCAGTTCGGGCAGTCCACGCCCGCGTTCCTGAACCGGAGACCCCGCCCATGACCCCGCGCCCCATCATCATCGCCGCCGGTGGCACGGGGGGACATTTCTTCCCGGCGGAAGCACTGGCCAGTGAACTCGTCCATCGCGGGCACGAGGTCGCGCTGATGACCGACCGCCGCGCCGGCATCCGTGAAAAGGGTATTTTCGCAGGACGGCAGCAGTTCGTCCTGCCCGGCGCGGGGATTGCGGGACGCGGCGTCATGCGCGCCGCACGCGCAGCACTCGCCCTCGCGCACGGGACATGGCGCGCGCGCGCGATCCTGCGCGGACTGCATCCGGCGGCCGTCGTGGGGTTCGGCGGCTACCCGTCCGTCCCGCCACTGCTGGGCGCGCACCTGATGGGAAAGGGCCGGCCGCTGGTCTTCATCCATGAAGGCAATGCGGTGATGGGGCGGGCCAACGCGTTCCTGTCACGCTGGGCCAGTGCGATCGCGACCTCCTTTCCCACCGTGGCGGGCCTGCCGCCGGGTATTCCCGTCACCGAGACGGGCATGCCGGTACGCCCCGACATCGCGGCGGTGCATGACGTGCCCTACCAGCCATCCAGCGGGGTGATCCGGCTTCTGGTCTGGGGCGGGTCGCTGGGCGCGCGCATCTTCAGCGATGTCGTGCCCGCGGCACTTGAAAGCCTGCCCCCGCCGCTGCGCGCACGCATCGAGGTCACGCAGCAGGCGCGGGCCGAGGACGTGGAGCGCGTGCGCGCGGCCTATGCCACGGCCGGGATTCCCGCGCGTGTCGCACCGTTCCTCGACAACGTGCCCGACCTGCTGCGTGACGCGCATCTGGTGATCGGCCGTGCGGGCGGATCGTCCGTGGCGGAGGTGACGGTTGCGGGACGGCCCGCGATTCTCGTTCCGCTGCCGATCGCCGCAAGTGACGAGCAGAGCGCCAATGCCCGTGCGCTGGTCGCGGCCGGGGCGGCGTGGATGATCACGCAGGCCGACCTGACGCCCGGCAGGCTGTCCGCGATGCTGGTGGAACTGCTGGGCGATCGCGACGCGCTGGCGCGGGCGGCGGCCCGTGCACGGACGATCGGACGCCCCGACGCCGCCGCGCGTCTGGCGGACATGATAGAAGGATGCTTGCATCCCATGGCCAGTGCCGCCTAATCCGGCAGAGCGAAGATGGAGACTGAGACATAATGAGAGCCCTGCCCCTTTCCATTGGCACCATCCACTTTGTCGGCATAGGCGGCATCGGCATGTCCGGCATCGCCGAAGTGCTGCACATGCTGGGCTATGCGGTACAGGGGTCCGATATCGCCGAAAGCGCCAATGTCGCGCGCCTGCGCGCATCGGGCATTCCCGTAACCATCGGCCATGACGCGGCCAACCTTGGCGCGGCACAGGTGGTCGTGACCTCCACCGCCGTGCAGCGCGACAACCCCGAAGTCGTGGCCGCGCGCGCGCGCCTGATCCCCGTTGTCCGCCGGGCGGAGATGCTGGCCGAACTGATGCGCCTGCGCTGGTCGGTTGCCGTTGGCGGCACGCATGGCAAGACCACGACCACCAGCCTTGTCGCCGCCGTGCTGGAGGCCGCCAAGCTTGACCCCACCGTCATCAATGGCGGCATCATCGAGGCCTATGGCACCAACACCCGCATGGGTTCGGGCGACTGGATGGTGGTGGAGGCGGATGAAAGCGACGGGTCCTTCCTGCGCCTGCCCTCCGTCATCACGGTGGTCACCAACATGGACCCCGAACACCTCGACCACTGGGGCACGGAGGAGGCGATGCAGGCGGCGTATGACCAGTTCGTCTCCAACATCCCGTTCTACGGCTTTGCCGTGCTGTGCATCGACCATCCCGCCGTGCAGCAGATGATCCCGCGCCTGTCGGACCACCGGATCATCACCTATGGCTTCTCCCCGCAGGCCGACATCCGCGCGGAAAAGGTCATCACCGACAAGCTTGGCGCCACGTTCGAGGTGGTCGTCACCAGCCGCAACCGCAACCGTTCGCGCCGCGCGGGTCCGTTCCGCCTGCCGATGCTGGGCCATCACAATGTCCAGAACGCGCTTGCGGCCATCGCGGTGGGTATCGAAATGGAAATCGACGACGCGACGATCCGCTCCGCCTTCGCCGCGTTCAAGGGGGTCAAGCGCCGCTTCACCCGCACGGGGGAGACCGGGGGCATCACCGTGATCGACGATTACGGCCACCACCCGGTGGAGATCGCCGCCGTGCTGAAGGCCGCGCGCCAGGCGGGGGCGAACAATGTCATCGCGGTGATGCAGCCACACCGTTATTCGCGCCTGCAGAGCCTGTTTAACGAATTCTGCACCTGCATGAACGACGCTGGCACCGTCATCATCGCCGACGTCTATGCCGCGGGCGAAAAACCGATAGAGGGGATTGACCGCGATGCCCTGGTCGAAGGACTGCGTGAACGCGGGCACCGTTCCGTCGTACCCCTGCCGGGGCCGGAGCACCTGGCGGAAATGATCAACGCGATCGCACGTCCCGGTGATTTCGTGGTCTGCCTTGGCGCGGGATCCATCACGCAGTGGGCACAGGCCCTGCCGGAACAACTGGCGGAACTGCAGGCCGCCCCCACCACCCCGGCGGCACACAAGGGGGAAGACGCGGCGTGATGACACAGGCTGCGACAGACATGCCCGCCGGCGACACGCCCGATGGTCCCGTGACCGTGCAGTGGCGCGAGGACCTGATACGCGCGCTGGCGGATTTCCGGGGACGCCTGACGCCTGACGCCCCGCTGGGCGCGCGGACGTGGTTCCGCGTGGGCGGGGCCGCCGAACTGCTGGTGCAGCCTGCCGACGCGCGCGACCTGGCGCTTGCGCTGCGCCATATCCCGCTGGAGGTGCCGGTGCGCGTGCTGGGCGCGTGTTCCAACACCATCATCCGCGACGGCGGCATCGATGGCGTGGTCATCCGGCTGGGACGTGGCTTTGCCGAAATCGCGCATGACGGCAATGGCCTCATCGCCGGGGCGGCGTGCCTCGACATGACGGTGGCGGAACATGCCGCGACATGCGGCCTCGCGGGGATGGAATTCCTCGCCGGCATCCCCGGCGCGCTGGGGGGGGCGGTGTCGATGAACGCGGGGGCCTATGGTTCGGACATTTCCACCATCCTCGACTGGGTGGAGATCATCACCCGCGACGGGGAGGCCCTGCGCCTGCCGGGTGGCGCGCTGAAGTTCAGCTACCGCCATGCCCTCGTGCCGCAGGGCGCGGTGGTGGTGCGCACGCGCCTGTGCGGGCAGCCGTCGAACACGCTGGCCATCCGCGAACGCATCGCGCAGATCCGCGCGGCGCGCGAGGCGGCACAGCCTGTACGCGCACGTACCGGCGGGTCCACCTTCCGCAATCCCGCGCCGGACATCTCGGACCGCAAGGCATGGGAACTGATTGACGCGGCGGGTTGCCGTGGACTGACGCTCGGCGGCGCGCAGGTCAGCGAGAAGCACTGCAATTTCCTGCTCAACACCGGCAACGCCACGGCGGCGGAGCTTGAGGAACTGGGCGAAATGGTGCGCCTGCGCGTGCGCGAACATACCGGCGTGACCCTCGAGTGGGAAATCCGGCGCATCGGACGTCCCCTCGGGCGGGCGGCAGCCCCCCCCCTGTGCAAGGAAACGACAGCATGACACGGCCAAGCATCTCCGTCCTGATGGGCGGCATGTCGGCGGAACGCGAAGTCAGCCTGAAAAGCGGCGCGGGCGTGACCGAGGCCCTGCGCTCGCTCGGGTATGACGTGCGGCAGATCATCGCGGGCGAGGACCTTGGCGCGATCGTATCCGACCTGCAGGCCCACCGCCCCGATGTCGTCTTCAACGCGCTGCATGGCCGTTTCGGGGAGGACGGGTGCATCCAGGGCGTGCTGGACTGGATGGGCATCAGCTATACCCATTCCGGGGTCCGGGCCTCCGCCGTGGCGATGGACAAGGCGGCGGCGCGCACCATCTTTGCGGCGGCGGGCCTGCCGGTGGCGCATGGCCGCGTGGTCGCGATGGCGGAGCTTGAGGCTGCCGATCCCCTGCCCGCCCCCTATGTCATAAAGCCGCTCAACGAAGGCTCCTCCGTCGGGGTGCAGATCATCCGCGCGGGTGCGAACACGCGCGCCAGCATCGCACGGTCATGGCAGTTCGGAACTTCCGCCCTTGTCGAGGAGTTCATTCCCGGACGCGAACTGACAGTGGGTGTGATGGGTGACCGGGCGCTGACCGTAACGGATATCACCCCGCAGGAATCCGGCGGGAACGGTTTTTACGATTACGCCGCGAAATACCAGCAGGGCGGTTCATCGCATGTGCTGCCCGCGCGCATCCATCCCGACGCGTTCGAGCGCGCGCGTGAACTGGCACTTGCCGCGCACCGGGTGCTGGGGTGCCGGGGGGCGTCGCGCACCGATTTCCGTTATGACGACACGCGCGACCCGGATGGTCCCGGACGGCTGGTGATCCTGGAGACCAATACCCAGCCCGGCATGACCGAGACCTCCCTGCTGCCGGAACAGGCGGCGGCCTGCGGCGTGTCCTACCCACATCTGTGCCAGTGGCTGGTGGAACAGGCGACCTGTCGTACATGAAGCGGTCCGCCGACAACCTGAACGACCGCCCGTCGAAGCTGTCCATCTTCCTGCGTCGGCAGAAGCGGCTGATCCGTCCTGCGCTGATTACCCTCGTGCTGTGTGCGGTGGGCGCGGGGTGCGTGGCGTTCGTCCACCGCGTGGGGTCGGACGAACGCTTCGCCCCCTTCCGCGCGCGCATGGTCAACATGCTGCCGCTGCGCATCACGAACATCACGGTCACGGGCAATGAACTGACCGGCGATGACGCCCTGCAGGAGGCGCTGGGCGTGCGCAAGGGGGATTTCATCCTCGGCTTCTCGCTCAACGCCGCGCGGCAGCGGATCGACGCGCTGCCGTTCGTGGACCATTCCGTGGTCGAACGCCGCCTGCCCGATACGATCATCATACACCTCATCGAACGCCGCCCCTTTGCGGTGTGGCAGAACCACGGGCATTTCATGCTGATCGACCGCGAAGGCAACCAGGTGCGCGACCAGGGGATGACCGGCAAGGATGCGCAGGCCTTCATGCAGCTTCCGCTGGTGGTTGGCCCGGACGCCAATGTCGCCGCGGCCTCGCTGATGGATGAACTCTCGGCCCAGCCCGAAGTACGCACCCATGTCACGGCGGCCGTGCGCGTGGGGCAGCGGCGGTGGAACCTGACGCTGCGTGATGGCACGATCGTCATGCTCCCCGAGGGGGAGGAAGTCCCCGCGCTCAAGCGCCTTGCGCAGATGCAGCAGGACATGCGCCTGCTGGACCGCCCTGTCCTTTCCATTGACATGCGGCTGCCAGATCGCCTGATCATCCGTGAGGCGCCCCATCCGGCCAGCAATGACAACACGACACCCCCTGCGGCAGCGCCGAGCGGATTGCCCGCCCCGGACATGCCCTGGACGCGTCCAGACATGGCCAACCTGCGGAGACGTGCATGAGTAACCTGACCATCCGCCCCGAGAGGCCCGCCACCGCGCAGCGTTCGCCCGCGGCACCTGCCGCCGTGCCCGCCACGACCACGCCCGCCCTGCGCCGCGCCACCGCCGTGCCCGCACTGCCGAACACCGCGCGGCGCGACCGGCGCGCGATCACGAACATCATCCCGATGGCGGAGGACCGCCCCCAGCGCAAGCTGCGTTCCGGCCCGTTCAGCGTGCTCGACATCGGTTCGACCAAGATCGTGTGCCTGATCGGCAAGGGGGAGCCGGACGGGTCGCTGCGGGTGCTGGGCCATGGCTGGCGCCGTTCGCATGGCGTGCGCTGTGGCGGGATCGTGGACCTGCGCGAGGCCGAGGCCGCGATCCGCGCCGCCGTGGGGCAGGCCGAGGACATGGCGACCGTGCGCAAGGACGAGATTTTCATCAACCTGTCGTGCGGCCATCCCGAAAGCCGTCACCTCAACATCCGCTGGCCGATCGGCGGACGCGAGATCGGCGATGCCGACATGCGCCGGATCACGACCGAAGGCCGCATGCGCGCCCTGACGGAGGGACGTTCGGCCATCCATACGCTGCCACTCGATTACGCGGTGGACGAAACGCAGGGCGTGCCGGACCCGCGCGGGCACCTGTGCGACCATCTTTCGGCGCGCATGCATGTCATCGACGCGAACACCACCGCACTACGCAATGTGGAGGCCGTCCTGTCGCGCGTGGACCTGACGATCGCGGGCATGGTGTCGGCCCCGCTGGCGTCGGGCCTTGCCGTCCTGAACGAGGAGGAGCGCGACCTTGGCGTCACGGTGGTGGACATGGGCGGCGGCACCACCTCGATCGCCGTATTCAGCGAAGGGCGGCTTGTCCATACCGCGAGCATCCCCATCGGCGGGCAGCACATCACGCGCGACATCGCGCACGGCCTGTCCACCTCCATCGACAATGCGGAACGGCTGAAGACCATGCACGGGTCAGCCGAACTTTCCGCCGGCGATGACCAGGAAATGGTGCTGGTGCAGCTTATTGGCGACAACGACCATCATTATGTCAGAATTCCCCGCTCTAGGATCGTTTCCATCATTCATCCGCGCGTGGAGGAAACACTCGAAATGGTCAATGACAGGCTGGAAATGGCGGCCCTCGGCCCTGCGGCGGACGGGCGTGTCGTGCTGACGGGGGGGGGATCGCTGCTCGAAGGAATCGGCCCCATGGCCGCGCGCATGCTCAACCGCCGCGTCCGCCTGGGCCATCCGCGCCATATCCATGGCCTGCCTGAAAATCCGGCGACCTGGCCGATGTTCGCGACATCGGCGGGCCTGCTGGCATGGGCCGCGGGCGTGGGTGACACGCTCAATGATACCGGAATCAGTGATGTGCGTCCGGGCGGCCTGTTCAGACGTTTCGTCGATTTCATCCGCGACAGGGTATGATATTAACGATAAAGTCTTTATTTAATACCCGATAAGCAAGCGCACAACGCGCGCCCCCATCCACCCATCCCTCGCCTTCGGGAGCCGACCATGACCCTGAATCTGACCATCCCGCAGCAGAACCATTCTGACTTCACCCCACGCATAACAGTATTCGGGGTGGGCGGCGGTGGCACCAATGCCGTTGACAACATGATCAACTCGCAGCTGCAGGGCGTGGAATTCGTGGTGGCCAACACCGATGCGCAGCAGTTGTCCCACAGCAAGGCCGACCGTCGCATCCAGCTTGGCCCCCACCTGACGCAGGGGCTTGGCGCGGGCGCAAAGCCCGAGATCGGGCGCGCCGCGGCGGAAGAGGCCTGTGATGAACTGTCGCGTCACCTTGACGGCGCGCACATGATCTTCATCACCGCGGGCATGGGTGGTGGCACGGGCACCGGGGCGGCGCCGGTCATCGCGCGCATGGCGCGTGAACGCGGCATCCTGACCGTGGGCGTCGTGACGAAGCCCTTTACCTTCGAAGGTGGCCGCCGCGCCAAGTCGGCGGATGCGGGGATTGCCGAACTGCAGCAGTTTGTCGATACCCTCATCGTCATTCCCAACCAGAACCTCTTCCGGCTGGCCAATGAACGCACCAGTTGGCAGGACGCGTTCAAGATGGCCGACAACGTCCTGTACATGGGCGTGCGTGGCGTGACCGACCTGATGATGGCGCCGGGTCTGGTCAACCTCGATTTCGCCGACATCCGCACGGTCATGGCGGAAATGGGCAAGGCCATGATGGGCACGGGCGAGGCCGAGGGCGAGAACCGCGCCATCGCCGCCGCCGAGGGCGCGATTTCCAACCCGCTGCTTGAAGACACGTCGATGGGTGGCGCACAGGGCCTGCTGATCAACATCACCGGTGGCGAGGACCTGACCCTGTTCGAGGTGGACCAGGCCGCCAACCGCATCCGCGAGGAAGTGGCCGAGGATGCGAACATCATCTTCGGTTCCGCGATCGACCCGAACCTGAACGGCCGCATACGCGTCTCCGTCGTGGCGACCGGCATCGAAAGCGCCGCCGAACGCGCGGCCGCCGCATCGACGGCGACCGCGCCCCAGTCGCAGCCACAACCGCAACCCACGGCGGAAACCGCGCCGCCGGCGGCTGCCGCACAGCCAGCGACGCCGACGGCCGCGCCTGCGGGACAGGCGCCCTCCCCGTCGGCCCCGCCGGCGGCAGGTCCGGGCGCGCCCCATGTGCCGGCCGGCGCGACACCGCTGCGCCAGCCCAACATGCCGCCTTCGGCCCCTTCGCCGCATACGGTGCCGCCGCAGGTGGCGCAGGCGCAGCGCGGGTCGCCGCGTTCCTCCCTGTTTTCAGACGGGGGTAAGGCGGCCGAACAGCCGCAGCCACCGCAGTCGCGCAGCCTGTTCGGCGTCGTCACCGGCGCGCTGCGCCGCCGTTCGGCCGCCCCGCAGCAGCAGGCGCCACAGTCCGCGCCCCACGCCGCCCCGCAGGGCGCGCCGGAACGGGCCGAACCGTCCCTCCAGCAGCCGCCGCAGGGCCGCCCGCCACAGACCCCGCCGCAGGGTGGTGGCACGCCCGATGACAATGGCCTCGACATTCCCGCGTTCCTGCGTCGCGGATAAGCCCGAAGGTCTGGCCGGGCATGGCGTTGCGGAATGTAACGCCATGCCCGGCCCTGTTTTTTTCAGGTGCGCAGGCATGGTAACGGTTGGCAATAATCATTGACTGGTTAAACAGGACAGGTCCGGCCTAGTATCCCCTGACCCGCTCCGTAGCCAACACATTCACCTGTATCGAGGGATGCGCACAATGGATGGCATGTCGATAGGTCCGCGTGAACTTGCCGATGCGTGCGTTACCGAAACGGTCATGCCCACAGCCGATGCGCCCGACGCCGTATGGCAGCACACGCTGCGCCGTCCCATCAGCAGCATCGGCACGGGACTGCATACGGGACGACGCATTTCGCTGTCGCTGTCCCCCGCCCCGGCCAATACGGGCATCGTCTTCCGCCGCACCGACCTTGATAACCGTATCATTCCCGCAACGTACGACCATGTGGTCGATACACGGCTGAGCACGGTCATCGGCGATCCCTCCCCCGCTTCGCCCCTGCGGGTGGCGACCATCGAACACCTGATGTCCGCCCTGTGTGGCTGTGGCATCGACAATGCGTATATCGACCTCGACGGGCCGGAAGTGCCGGTGTTTGATGGCTCGGCGTCCGAATTCATGTTCCTGCTGGACTGCGCGGGGCGGGAACGCCAGCCTGCCGGTCGCCCGACGCTGGAGATCCTGCGCACCGTGCGGGTGGAGGACGCGGACGCCTTCGCCGAACTTTCTCCCCCGTCCACCGACGGCCTGAACATCAGCATGTCGATCGATTTCGCGGCGCAGGCGATCGGACGGCAGATCTTTTCCGCACGGATCTGCGCCACGTCCTTCCGGCGCGACCTTGAAAACTGCCGCACCTTTACCCTGCGCCAGGAAATCGACGCGCTGCATGCGGCGGGCCTGGCGCGCGGCGGGTCGCTTGAAAACGCCATCGTTGTCGATGACGACCGCATCCTCAACCCCACCGGCCTGCGCAGGCCCGACGAGTTCGTGCGGCACAAGGTCGTCGATGTGATCGGGGACCTGTACCTGTCCGGTGCGGTCATCCATGGGGATTTCCACGGGCATAAATCCGGCCATACCCTGAACAACCGCCTGCTGCGGACGCTGATGGCCGATACGACCGCATGGCGCCTGCATGGCGTGCCGATGCACAAGGGGCAGATCGGCCGCGCCGCCGCATGAAGCGCATGAAAACGGAACGACGCTCTTCACCCCGCTTGCGCACATGATATAAAGCACGCGCAACTGGAAGAGCCGGCATGTCACGACGCAGAACCCGACACATCCCCCTTCTCCGCCGACATGGTGGCATTCTGCCACGTCTGCTTGCCCTCCCCGCGCTCGGCCTGCTTGTGGCGTGTAACGGCAACAGCGCCATTGTGGAGCACGCCCCCCGCGTGGGTTCAGCAGAAACCCTGTATAATCATGGCGTTGATGCCCTGCGCAGCAACCGTTACGTCCTTGCGACCATCCAGTTCGACGTCCTGCAGCGTAACTATCCCTATTCCCAGTACACCGCCAACGCGCAGTTGATGGAGGGATATTCCGACTATCTGCAGAGCAAGTATCCCGAGGCCGTGCAGCAACTTGACCGATTCCTTGAACTGCATCCCACCAGTTCGGACGCCGCCTACGCCTTCTACCTGCGTGCGCTATGTTATTACGAGCAGATCGCCGACGTGCAACGTGACCAGCAGGGCACGGTCGAATCGATGGATGCACTTGAGGAAGTCATCACCCGCTTTCCCCAGACCCCCTATGCCCGTGATGCGCAGTTGAAGATCGACCTGTGCCGCGACCATCTGGCGGGCAAGGAAATGCTGGTCGGGCGTTTCTATCAGGAGCAGCGCAATTACCAGGCGGCGGTCAACCGCTACCAGCGCGTGGTGCAGGATTTCCAGACGACCAACCATGTCCCCGAGGCGCTGGAGCGTCTGGTGGAAGTGTATCTGGACCTTGGCCTGCTGGAACAGGCGCGCAAGACGGGCGCGGTGCTGGCCTATAACTACCCCGACAGCAAATGGTATCGTGACGCCTATGACCATCTGCGTGACCATCACCTCATCAAGGGCGTCCCGCCCCGCGCCAGCAAGCAGGGACGCAACGCATTTTCACGGGCATGGCATTCGATCTTCTAGGTCCCGCCCCTTCTGCCTGACCTGTTGATCGGATCATCCGCATGCTGACACATCTCTCGATTCGCGATGTCGTCCTGATCGAGAAGCTCGACCTTTCCTTCATCGCAGGCCTTACGGTGCTCACGGGGGAAACGGGGGCCGGCAAATCCATCCTCCTCGACAGCCTTGGCCTGGCGCTGGGCGAACGCGCCAGCGCGTCGCTCGTGCGGGCGGGCGCGGAACAGGCCAGCGTCAGCGCCAGCTTCGACATCGCCGCCGACCATCCCGTGCATGAACTGCTGGCGGAACAGGGCATCGCGATAGAGGAACCGCGCGAGCCGATCCTGCTGCGCCGGATCGTGACGGTCGATGGGCGTTCACGCGCCTATATCAATGACCAGCCGGTCGGTGTGACGCTGCTGCGCCGGGCGGCGTCGCTGCTGGTGGAAATCCAGGGGCAGCATGAACAGATGGGGCTGGCGGACCAGGGCACCCACCTCGACCTGCTCGACGCATTTGGCGTGGCCGCGACCCTGCGCACCAACACCGCGCGCGCCTATCGCGCCTGGATCGAGGCGACGGCGGAACTCGCCGCCGCGCGCGCGGAGATGGAAAGTGCCGCGCGGGAGGAAGACTGGCTGCGTCAGGCGGCCGACGACCTGTCCACCCTCGCCCCGCTGGAGGACGAGGAAACGCAGCTTGCGGGCCTGCGCCAGTCGCTGCAGCAGGGCGAACGCCGGGCGGAGGCGATTGCCGCAGCATTGAGCGACCTGTCCCCGCGCGACCGCCGTGGCGTCAACCCGGCCTCCGCCCTGCGCAATGCCAGCCGTGCGCTGCAACGCCTGTTGCCCGCGCCGACCGACCTCAATCCCGGTGCAATCGGGGCGGAGGAACAGGCGGCGGCGCAGGAGGCGCTGAACGCGCTGGAACGTGCCGAAGAAGCCCTTGCCGAAGCGGAAAGCCTGCTCTCGCGCCTCGCCTCCGACGCGCAGGCCGACCCGCGCCTTCTGGAACAGACCGAGGAGCGGCTGTTCGCCCTGCGCGCCGAGGCCCGCAAGCACGGGGTCTCGGTGCCGGAACTGCCGGGCCTGCTGAGTGCCTTCAACGAACGGCTCAGCGCACTGGATTCGGGAAATGCCCGCATCGAGGTGCTGGAGGCGGCGGTGGCCGAAACCCGCGCGAAGTTCGAGGAGGCGGCGCAGAAACTGACCGCCGCGCGTGAGAAAGCGGCCCGCAAGCTGGAGACGGCGGTGATGGCGGAACTGCGTCCGCTGCGGCTGGAGCGCGCGCGTTTCATTGTCGAACTCCTCCCCCTGCCGCCGGAAGCATGGAACCTGCGCGGCAAGGAGCAGGCGTCCTTCCTGATCGCCGCCAATCCGGGGCAGCCGCCGGGACCGCTGGCGAAGGTGGCGTCGGGCGGCGAACTGTCGCGGCTGATGCTCGCGCTCAAGGTCGTGCTGGCGGGGCGTTCGGCGATTCCCACGCTGGTGTTCGACGAGGTCGATTCGGGCGTCGGCGGCGCCACGGCGTCGGCCATCGGGGAGCGGCTGTACATGGTCGGGCGCGATGTGCAGGTGCTGGTCGTCACCCACAGCCCGCAGGTCGCGGCGCGGGGGGATGCGCACCTGCGCATCAGCAAGAAGGTGACGCGCGACCGGACGGAAACGCATGCGGCCCCCCTCGACAGCGAAGCACGGCTGGAGGAAATCGCCCGCATGCTGTCGGGTGACACGATCACGCCCGCCGCACGCGCCGCCGCCGACAGCCTTCTGAAAGGGGAATGACATGACGGATTCGGCCGGGGACCTGGCGCGCTCCTGTCAGGACATCCTTGAACGCGCGCAGGGACCGGAACTTTCCGGCCCGCAGGCGGCAGCGGAACTCGCGCTGCTGGCCGATGTGATCGCACGCCTTGATCATGCCTATCACCATGATGACGCGCCGGTTGTCACGGATGCGGTGTATGACGCGCTGCGCCGGCGCAATGCCGAACTGGAACGGGCCCACCCCGAGGCACGCCGGGCCGACAGCCCCGAAACCCGCGTGGGCGCGGCCCCTGCCGGTGTGTTCCGTCGCCACCGGCACCTGACGCCGATGCTCTCGCTCGACAACGTGTTCAGCCGGGAGGAATTCGAGGGGTTCATCAGCCGTGCCGCGCGCTTCCTCGGGCTGGATGACGCGCAGGCCATGGAGCTTGACTTCGTGGCCGAACCCAAGATCGACGGGCTTTCGATCAGCCTGACCTATGAAAACGGGCATTTCGTGCGCGGCACCACCCGCGGCGACGGGACCGAGGGCGAGGATGTCACCGCCAACCTGCGCACGCTGCGCGACCTGCCGCAGCAGTTGCATGGCCCCGCCCCCGACCTGATCGAGATCCGGGGCGAGGTGTTCCTGGCCAAGTCGGACTTCCTGACGCTCAACGCGGCGCAGGTTGCCGCGGGGCAGAAACCCTTTGCCAACCCGCGCAACGCGGCCGCCGGGTCGCTGCGCCAGCTTGATCCCGACATCACGCGCCAGCGTCCCCTGTCGCTGTTTGCCTATGCGCTGGGATATTCCAGCGCCCCGGTGGCGGACACGCACGCCCAGTACCTGCACCAGCTTTCGCAATGGGGGTTCGCGGTCAGTCCGCTATGTTCGCAGGTCGCGAATGTGGCGGAAGCGGAAGCGTTCATGGAACGGATTACACGCGAACGCTCCGCCCTTGATTACGATATCGACGGGGTTGTGTACAAGATCAACGAACGCGCGTTGCAGGAACGGCTCGGCTTTGCCGGGCGGGCGCCGCGCTGGGCCGTGGCGTGGAAGTTCGCCGCCGAACAGGCCGTCACGCGCCTGACGAAGATCGACATACAGGTGGGACGCACCGGCGCGCTGACACCTGTCGCCATACTGGAGCCGGTAAATGTCGGCGGGGTGATCGTCACACGCGCCAGCCTGCATAACGAGGACGAGATCGCGCGCAAGGACGTGCAGGAAGGCGACCTTGTGCGCATCCAGCGCGCGGGCGATGTCATCCCGCAGGTGCTCGACGTCGTGCTGCCGCGCGACCATCCCCCCCACCCGTTCGTCTTTCCCCATGTCTGCCCCGTCTGCCATGCCCGCGCCGAACGGCCGGAGGGCGAGGTCGTATGGCGCTGCTCCGGCGGGTTGACGTGCCCGGCGCAACTGGTGGAACGGCTGATCCATTTCGTCTCCCGCGATGCGTTCGATATCGAGGGACTGGGCGACCGCACGATTGCGGAGTTCCATGAGGACGGGCTTCTGGCCACGCCGGGCGACATCTTCCGCCTGCCCGCGCATGAGGACGCGATTGCCGCACGCCCCGGGTGGGGCGTCGTCTCCGCGCGCAACCTGGTCAACGCGATCGCGGCGCGGCGGACGATCTCACTGTCGCGCTTCATCTATGCGCTGGGTATCCGCCGGATCGGGATCAACACGGCGCGCCTGCTGGCGCGGCATTACGGGTCGTATGAAAACTGGCACCGGCAGATGCTGCGCGCAACGACCGTAGGGTCGGACGAACGGCTGGAACTCGGCAGCATCACCGGGATCGGCAGCGCCATCGCCGATGAACTGGTGGCCTTCTTCATCGAGGAGCATAACCGCCAGACGCTGGATGACCTGACCCATGTGCTGGAGGCCATCACGGACGAGGAAATGCTGGCGACGGGCGAACTGTCGGGCAAGGTCATCGTCTTTACCGGCACGCTGACGACCATGAGCAGGCCCGAGGCCCGCGCCATTGCCGAACGCATGGGCGCGCGCGTATCCGACAGCGTCTCGAAAAAGACGGATATCGTCGTGCTGGGCGAAAAGGCGGGGTCGAAGGCGCGCAAGGCGGCGGAACTGGGCCTTCAGACCGTGGACGAGGCAGGCTGGCGCGCGCTGGCGGGACTTGCGCCGGTATCATGAACACCGTCCCTGCCATTGATGGTCGCGACGCGCTGCTGATTGTCGATGTACAGAACGATTTCCTGCCCGGCGGCGCGCTGGCCGTGGCGCAGGGCGCGCGGATCATCCCGGCCATCAACCGCCTGCAGGAGCTGCCGTTCGGCCGTATCGTCGCGACGCAGGACTGGCACCCGCGCGGGCATGTCTCCTTCATGGCGGATGGCACGCCCGCACCGGATCGGTGGCCCGAACACTGCGTCGCCGCGACATGGGGGGCGGCCATTGCCGACACGCTGGCGCAGGAACATGTCGGACTGGTCCTGCGCAAGGGGATGCAGCCCGGCATCGACAGTTATTCCGCATTCCGCGACAATGACGGGGAGCATGACAGCGGGCTTGCCCCGTGGCTTGTGGCCTGTGGCATCCGGCGTGTCTTCGTCTGCGGCATCGCGCTGGAATACTGTGTGCGGGCCAGCGCGCTGGACGCGGCGGCGGCGGGGTTTGACACTTTTGTGCTCGACGACGTCTGCGCCGCGATCAATGATGACAGGCGCGATGTTCACCGTATGCTGCGCGATGGGGGGATCGGCATCATCACGGCGCGCGACCTTATGGAGGGAAACGAGGCTTCATAACCGATTTGAGACGATGCCCGCGCCATGGGACGGCATGGGCGTCATGACCGGGGGAACTACAGGACCATGAATGTTACAGGGCCGCGGGGGCGGTTACTGGCTTCACGTCGCGCCATGCTCGGCCTTGCGGGGATGGCGGCAGGATCATCGCTGCTGCCGGGCCATGCCGCGCGGGCACAGGCGCAGCGCAGGCCGATCGCGCAGAAGGATGCGCTGGTCGCCTTTGGCCATACCGGCCCGATCACCGATGGCGGGTGGAGCATGGTGCATAACCGGGGCGTGCAGGCCGTGCGGCAGGCCTTTCCGGGGATTCGCACCGTCTATGTCGAAAGTGTCCCCTATTCCGCCGATGCGACGCGCATCTTCCGGCAGTTCGTGGCCGAAGGGGCGAATATGGTCTTCGCCACGTCGGAATATGGCGACTTCATCAAGGACGTGTCCGACCGCGCGCCCGATGTCGCCTTCATGGAATGCGACGGCAATTCCCTCACCTCCAACCTTGGCTGGTATTATGTCAGTCACTGGTACGCCAGCTACATCCTCGGGATCGCCGCCGCGCTGCTGTCGAAAACGGGGAAAATCGGCTTCCTTGGCGCGTTTCCCATTCCCTCGGTCTATGCCAGTGCGAATGCGACCCTGCTGGGCGCGCAGTCGGTCAACCCGGCCATCACGTTGCAGGGCATCACGATCAACGCATGGTTCGACCCGCAGGCCGCGACACAGGCGGCCACTGCGCTGGTGGACAATGGCTGCGACTTCCTGTGCGGGATCATGGATGAACCGGCCTACCTGCGGGTTGCGGTGGCGCGTGGCGTCTGGGCGGCGATGTGGAACACCGGCATGCGGCAGTACGGGCCGGAAGCCTATGTCAGTTCCGTGGTGCTGGATTTCAACGCGTTCTATGTCGCACAGGTCCGCGCCCTGCTGGAGGGGACATGGCAGCCCTCCGCCGCGTTCCTGACGCTGGGGCATGGGGTGGACCGCGATGACTGGGGGCCACGGGTGCCCGAGGCGGTCGCGCGGCAGGCCGATGACATGCGTGCGCGCATGCTGGCGGGATACAACCCGTTCCGGGGGCCGATCCATGACAATCACGGACGGCTGCGCGTGCCTGCGGGCGTGACGCTGGATGACACCCAGATCTATCACTGCGACTGGGCCGTGGCGGGGGTATCGGGCCTTGGCTGAGTTTCCCACGCGCCCGCCCATCGCGCCGGGCACCCCGCCGGTCCTGCAACTGCGTGGCATCGGGAAGTTCTTTCCCGGCGTCATCGCCAACCGGGATGTGGACCTGGAGGTCTGGCCCGGCGAAATCCATGCGCTGCTGGGTGAGAATGGCGCAGGCAAATCGACCCTGATGAATGTCGTCACCGGCATCTACCAGCCTGATGAGGGGGATATCCTGCTTGATGGCTACGGGCAGGTGTTCAGTTCCCCGCAGGAGGCGATCCGCGCGGGGATCGGCATGGTCCACCAGCATTTCAAGCTGGTACAGGCATTCACGGTGGCGGAGAACATCCACCTTGGCTGGGACGAGGCCCCGCGCCTTGCCTCCGCCCGTGCGATGGAGGCACGCACCCGCGCCATTGCGGAACAGTTCGGCTTTCCCGTGCGTGCGGATGCGCGCGTCAGCGACCTGTCGGCGGGGGAGCAGCAGCGCGTGGAGATCCTGCGCGTGCTGTCGCGCCGGGCGCGCCTGCTGATCATGGACGAACCGACCGCCGTCCTGACGCCGGAGGAAACGCGTGAACTGTTCCGCGCGCTGCGTGCCTTTCGCGCGCAGGGGAACGCCGTCATCATCATCAGCCACAAGCTGGACGAGGTGATGGAGATTTCCGACCGCGTCACCATCCTGCGCGGCGGGCGGCGGGTCGGCACGTATGACACTGCCGCCTGCACGCCCGCCATGCTGGCGACCACCATGGTCGGGCGCGAGATCGTGCGCCGGAACATGCGCACGCGCCCGCCCGGCGCACAGCCGATCAGTGCAGCCCCCGTCATGGGCCTGCGCAACGTCACGGTGCGCGATGGGCGCGGGGTGGACATCCTGCGTGAAGTCTCGCTGGACCTGCATGGGGGGGAAATACTGGGCATTGCGGGGGTCGCGGGCAACGGGCAGCGCGAACTGACGGAGGTGCTGACGGGACTGCTGAAACCCGATGGGGGGCAGGTCCTGCTCGACGGGGTGGTGATGGAGCGCATCGACCCGGCCATCTTTGCCCATGCGGGCGTGGGCCATATCCCCGAGGACAGGCTGCGCAGCGCGCTGGCCCCCTCGCTTTCGATCACCGACAACATGGCGCTGCGCGAATATGCCATTCCCCCGGTCGGGCGGCGCGGCCTGTATGACAGTGCGGCGGCCGATACGCTGGCGCGCGGGATCGCGCAGGTGGCGGATGTCGGCATCCCCGACTTTGCCATGCCGGTGCGCAACCTGTCGGGCGGCAACCAGCAGCGCCTGGTCGCGCGGCGCGAAATCCGTATCGCGCACCGGGTTCTGGTCGCGGCCTATCCCGCGCGCGGACTGGATATCGGGGCGATCGCCACCATGCTGTCCTACCTGACGGACCTGCGCGACCGGGGCGTGGGCGTGGTGTTCATTTCCGAAGACCTCGAAGACCTGCTCAACGTCTCGGACCGGATCGGGGTGATGTTCCATGGACAGTTGATGGCGGTGGTCGATGCGGGTGAGACGGACATGGAGACGATCGGCCTGCTGATGGGCGGGCGCGACCCGTCCACCCTGCCCCTGCGGGAGGACGGATGATGCCCGCGCAGACCCGCTTCCAGCGCCTGCCCGTTGTCCCTGCCACGCGCATCGCGCTGTGGCGCCTTGGTGCGATTGCCTGCGCCCTGCTGATGACGGCGGGGATCCTTGCGCTGTCGGGCTACAGTCCTGTCGATCTGGCGTGGCTGGTGGTGCGGTCCACCATCGGGTCGCGCTTCGGGATGGAGGACCTGGCCCTGTTCATGTCGCCGCTGCTGCTGACGGGGGCGGCGGTGACGGTGTGCAGCCGTATCGGGCTGTGGAATATTGGCGCGGAGGGGCAGTTCTATGCCGGGGCCATCGGGGCGGCGGCGGTGGGCCTGTTCGTCCCGGCCCCGGCCATCGTGCTGCTGCCGCTGATGGCGGTCGCGGGCATCGCGGCGGGGATGGGCTGGATCGCGATCCCCACGCTGGCACGCGCCTATGCCGGGGTGAACGAGATCATCACCACGCTGCTGCTCAATTTCGTGGCTTCCCTGCTGACCTATTACCTGACGACCGGCCCGTGGCGGGATCGCGTGACGGGCGCGCAGGTGTCGAGCGCGCGGCTGCCGGTTTCCATCCCCGAGTTCTGGGGCGTGGTGCACTGGGGCTTCCCGCTGGGACTGGTGATCGTGGGGATACTGGCATGGGTGATGGCGCACACGCGCTGGGGCTATGAAATCCGCATTGGCGGCGCGAACCCCGATGCCGCGCGCTATGCCGGGATTGCGGTGCGGGCGCGCATCATTGCCGTCATGCTCCTGTCCGGGGGGCTGGCGGGCCTTGCGGGCATGTTCGAACTGGCGGGTACGGTCCACCGGCTTCAGGGGGGCATGGCCAACAATTTCGGCTATCTGGGGATCGTCGTCGCCGTGCTGGCGCGCGGGTCGTGCCTGAATGTCATTCCCGCCGCCCTGCTGATGGCGTTCATCCTTGATGCCGGGATCGTGCTGCAGACGCAGCAGCTTACGGCGTCGGTAGTCTTGGCGATCACGGGGCTGATGCTGTTCATGATCGCGCTGGCGGACGAACTGGCCCATTACCGGCCCGTCGCCAGCCTTGCAAAGGGAGCAAAGCCATGATCGCACTGCTGGGCGGAATGCTGGCGACTGCGGTGCTGGCGGGGGGCGTGCTGGCCCTTGCCGCACTGGGCGAGGTGATGGCCGAACGCGTGGGTGTCACCAACCTCGGGGTCGAGGGGTTGATGGCGCTGGGCGCGGTTGTCGCGATCATGACGGTCGCGGGCGTGCATAATCCATGGGCCGGGCTGCTGGCGGCGACGCTGACCGGGGCACTGGGCGGTATGGTCTTTGCCTTTGGCGCGGTCATCATGCGCGCGAACCAGGTGCTGTGCGGTCTGGCGGTGACGTTCATGGGGCTGGGCCTGTCCACCGCGCTGGGGCATGATTACGCGGGACAGCCCTCCGCCACGGTGTTCGGGCATGTGGCCATCCCGCTGCTGTCGGCCATCCCCGTAATCGGGCCGGCATTTTTCGGGCAGAACATCCTCATCATCCCGATCTATGTCGTGCTGCCGCTGCTGGTACATTTCGTGATGTTCCGCACCCGCCATGGGCTGAACATGCGCGCAGTGGGGGAAAACCCGGCGGCGGCGGATGCGGCGGGCATCCCGGTGATGGCCATGCGCTTTGGCTATGTCACGCTGGGCGGGGCGATGGCGGGCATGGCGGGGGGATACCTGACGCTGACCTATGTGCCCGTGTGGTCCGAGGGGATGATCGCCGGACGTGGCTGGATCGCGCTGGCGCTAGTGATCTTTGCCGGATACCGTCCCGTCATGGTGACGTGTGCGGCCCTGCTGTTCGGGCTGATTACCGCGCTGGCCTTTGTGGGGCAGGCGCGCAACTGGCCCATCGACCCGGCGTTCCTGAACATGCTGCCCTATCTGGGGACGGTGGCCTTCATCATCGTGCCGGTCGTGGTCTGGCATCGCATGCGCCGCGTCATGGCCGCCCCCGCGGCACTGGCACAGCCCTATTACCGTGACGTGCGGTAACAGGGCTGCGGGTACTTACGCCCCATTGCGATGCAGCAGATCCATGGAAATCGCCCGCGCATAGGCCGCCGAACCCAGCGTGTCGGGAAACCGCCCGAGCAGCTTCATTTCGTCAATATACTGCGCCAACTGGACGCGCAGGTCGGATCCGGTCGGGCAGATGCCCAGCACCTCATGACGCATCATCGCCATGAGGTCGGCCTGCGCCATGCCATTGATACGGCCCTCAAGCAGGGTCGCGGTTTCCGGAATATGGATTTTCAGCCACCGCGCGGCGTCCTGCAGGGCAAGGACAAGGGCGGCAGCGGCGGCGGGCATGTCCCGCAGCATGGCCTGCCCCACGCCAAGGGCAAGGTTCGTGCGCTGCGCATAAAGCCCGTTCACGCTGTTGACCAGTTCCACCAGCCCCAGTGACGGATCATTCAGCAGACGCCACGCCAGCGGATCATGCACCGCCAGCGCATCGACATCCCCACTGCGGATGGCGCCCTCCATGTCCTGTGGCGACACGACGCGCCATATCGGGCCGGTATCGGGGTTCATCCCCTTGCGCCGCAGGACAACGGAAAAGAACAGGCGGTCCGCCATGTCCGGGTTGGTGATGGCAATCCGCCGGCCCACCATGTCCTCCACCCGCGTCAGCTTCAGCCGACGGCGCACCAGCAGGCGGAACGTCCCCGCCTGCAACCCCATGACAAGGCGCGCCTGCACCTCCCCTTCATGCAGTTTATCGAGCCATGACAGCACCGGGGCGACGGCCACGCTGCTGCGCCCGGCCTGCAGGTCACCGATCGCATCGCGTCCCGTGACACCCCCGCCCGTCAGTTGCACATCCAGAAGGTAGCGTTCGAAGAATCCCTGCCGCTGCGCCACGTTGAACAGGATGGAGATGGGGGCGGACGGCCATGACAGGTCGATCCGGTGTGGCTGCCCGTCCAGCACGTCGCCCACATGCAGCGCCCCTGCCCGCCTGCGCTGGCCCTGCCAGCCCCACAGCCCCACCCCGGCAAGGGC
>NZ_JABJWD010000155.1:0-310 GCF_013155425.1 Gluconacetobacter entanii
GCGCGCCTATGACCAGGTGATGCATGACGTGGTGCTGCAGAACCTGCCGGTGCGCTTCGCCATCGACCGCGCGGGCCTTGTCGGCGCGGACGGCGCGACGCATGCCGGCGCGTTCGACCTGAACTACCTCGGCTGCCTGCCGGGCATCACCATCATGGCGCCCAGTGACGAGCTGGAACTGCTCAACATGACCACGACGGCGGCGGCGTTTGACGAGGGACCGATCGCCCTGCGCTACCCGCGCGGCGGCGGGTTCGGCCTTGACCTGCCGGCGGCGGGCAGGGTGATGGAGATCGGGCGCGGGCGCATC
>NZ_JABJWD010000156.1:0-1048 GCF_013155425.1 Gluconacetobacter entanii
CTCTCACATCCTCAGATGGTCCGTCTTTCGACGAACGCATCAGGCCAGTGCTATCCGCGCTCACTCACGACACAAAATGCAACTGTAGTGCTAGGCTCAGGACCCATTGATATGATTGCGGAAATCTGATTCAGCCTCTGTGAGGAGACTGAAGATGAGTGACCTGTATTGGTTGACGGAGGAGCAGATGGATCGTCTGCGGCCCTTTTTCCCGAAGAGCCATGGCAAACCTCGCGTTGATGATCGTCGTGTGTTGAGCGGGATCATTTTCGTGAACAGAAATGGTCTGCGCTGGCGTGATGCGCCCCGGGAATACGGTCCACACAAGACGCTCTACAACCGCTGGAAGCGCTGGAGCGCTATGGGGGTATTCATCCGCATGATGGAGGGACTGGCTACTGGCAAGGCAGAGCCTCAGACAATCATGATTGATGCGACCTATTTCAAGGCACATCGCACGGCTTCGAGCCTGCGGTTAAAAAAGGGGGCTCAGGCCGTTTGATCGGGCGGACCAAAGGCGGGATGAATACGAAGCTGCATGCTGTCACCGACCGGAACGGACGTCCGCTCGACTTCTTCATGACAGCAGGTCAGATCAGTGATTATACTGGTGCCGCTGCCCTTCTGGACAGTCTGCCACCAGCCGAATGGATGCTGGCAGACCGGGGCTATGACGCTGACTGGTTCAGAGAGGCCCTGGAGGAGAAAGGGATCAAACCCTGTATTCCTGGTCGAAAATCTCGTGCAAAACCGGTCAAATACGACAAACGGAAATACAAAATACGCCACCGTATCGAGATCATGTTCGGTGTAGCGCGCCAACAGGATTGGAACCGCGGGACACATAGTTTGGAACCCCATAGAACGCATTCTTAGAGGGTTCTGAGAGGTCGATCAGACCTCTTTTTTTATGCCCTCTTGGTCAGGCAGCGGGTCCGTTTGTTCGGCAGGCAGGGCAGGATAGGATGGCAGCGGCTCAAACTGCCGTGGCGGCCGACCCGCATTGGCATCCAGTTCGTGGACCAGAAGCCGGGCGGCGATCGCCTGC
>NZ_JABJWD010000157.1:0-2478 GCF_013155425.1 Gluconacetobacter entanii
ACAGCAACGCCGTCAGAATGGCGGCATAACAACAACCGGGTATAGCTTATTCAAACCCAAAAACTGTCCGAACAGACGGGTCCACCTCTATTCGGTCGAAATATAACACGGGACGATCGGCCGCAATTTCCGCTGCAACCTGCTTTAGGATCGTTGTCTTACCAGAGAGAGGTAACCCCACGATAGCTACATGGCGTCCACTATAAATCGAGTTTTTGACAGAAGAATTCACTCGTCTACGCACAACCTGGTTCGAATAGGCGTCCGACCATTCTGGCTCCGAGCCGCGAAAGAAGTTGCGTATGGGCCTTTGCGCAACTTCTCCTATGGTAGGAACCCGACCCGTGAAGAGTTGTTGATTGCGTGTCGGTTCTGCAATGGAGTTAGATCCTACCTCGTCGCCTAGGAAGGTCAGAAAGTCTTCGGTTTCTCCGACCATGATATGAAAACCGAGACTGGTATATAGCGCGCTTGCACCTGCGTCTTCTCGTCGAAGCAATATCCATCGGTTGAATTGGGACGGCGTAGTTGAGCCCTGGAGAGCCTGAAGCACGCCAGCATCGCGCATGCCATAGCCTAGAAACAACGTCGGTCTGGCCCCCAGTTGCCTTTGAAAGACATACCATGTTTCCCGGTCCGAAGCGAAAGCCGACGATATCTGGCCCGGAGTAAACAGGAAGTCTCCGTCCTCATGGCGCACGTTGCCGTGAAGTGCGATGAACTGGGCAACGTCCTTTGGCTGTCTCGGTGCCCCGTACATTGTCAAATCGTGGAGAATGCGCGTACTATCATTCTGGCGGGCATTGAAGATGTGAAAAGGTAGGTCATCAATGTTTGTAGTATAGAAAAACTCAGTGTTAATTCTGCGCAAGTAATCGTACTTGGGTTCGTAAGTTTTTACAGTAAAGACGCGCTCAAGATACCTTCGTAGGGCGTGTCTACGATCGGACAGTATTACAGCATAAAGACTTGCAAGATCTAAAGAGGAATACTCGTCTAAGCTGAATTCCTTTACCAATAGTGTTTTGAGACCATCACCAACCGGCAAAGTTTCTCCAAAGGAATTGCGAGCTAACGTAGAAAAACCGGCCCCAGTGAAAAGATTGACCCCGCGTGATAAGTCAGCCTTCAGCAGTCCGGCTTTTTCCACTTTGAGCATCCGTACGAACTCCTATTCCATACCTTCTAGATAACTTACGGTTCCTTGGCTTTCAGCGCCAGTCCAATAAAAGCGGACCTTCCGTTTCTCTCCCCTAATTGCCGACATTTTTCTGCAGGGAAGGGGGAGAGCATGCTGGCTCGGTATAGTCTTCAGAGTCAGAGGGCTGCGCGGATTTTCGTGACGGGTTGAGAGGGTAGGAGAGAGTCTCCTGTCCGCCCGTCATGGAGTTTTTCGCCATGGCGACCGCTATTCCCAAAATCAGCCTGAGTTCGTCCCGTGACATTCCGTTCAACCGGTTGGTGCTGTCCCAGTCCAACGTGCGGCGTGTGAAGTCCGGCCTGTCGATTGAGGAACTGGCTCGCGATCACCCCGCGTATGATGGGCGAGATGAACGTATTGCTGATTATGGCAGCGACGAAGGCGGTGAGGGCGATAGCATCGCTTCCGTCGTCGAACCCGAGGAGGAAGACGGGATCAAACCACTGCCTGACCGGCTTCTCACCGAACTGACAGCCTGGCGCACGCTTGCTCTGCGAGATGCTTTCGCCAGCAACCCGCACATTGCCCTGGTCGGGTTCCTCGTCTGGCCCATTGCCGGACGATACCGTTCTTTTGCCCGATCCGCGCTTCGTCCTGAAACCATATTTCGATCCGTTTGCCGCGCGGCAGATGGCCGATGTGGGACTTCAGGAGTGTTGGGAAGTTTTTTTGAAGGCGTCCATGACGGACGGGTCCTGTCCTGGATGGCGGGGCCGTGCGCTCACGTGACTAAAGCCCAACCGCTTCAGCAGGGTGGAAACGTGGTGCTCGTGATACGAAACACCGAAACCGTCCTCAATCATCTGCTTCAGATCAACGCGGCCCCAACGGACCACACCGTCCCGGTTACGATCGGAGCCGGCGACGATCAATGCCGAGAGTTCCGCCTGCTGGTCCGCCGTCAGGCGGCAGACAGAGCCATTCCGCTATTGATCCCGCAGGCTATCTGGCCTCAGAGCATTGAACCGGTGTAGCCAGTGACAAAAGGCGCCGTGCAACATTCCCATCCCGTGCACGAGAGGCCAGCCGCCAAAGGGCCTCAGTCGTATAATCCGTCCGTAAGGCAATCGCATCAGCCATCTCCAATCCTCCCTCACAAGACAGAATCAGAATAGGACGGCCACGTTACTACACAGATGAGTCAAACGTAAGAGCCTTCCGGATCGGTCCTTCGCGTGGGGAGCGTAGTGACGTGCCCCCCGGAAATGTCACCATTTTAAAGTAGAGTCCGATCGAGAAGGATACGGACGAATGAAACGCAGTCGTTTTACGGAAGA
>NZ_JABJWD010000158.1:0-365 GCF_013155425.1 Gluconacetobacter entanii
GCCCGGTAGTAGCAATTCGGGTGCAAACGCAGGGATGACAGGTCTGGCAGGTGGGTCAGATCACGATGCCGCAGCCAGGTTTCCGCCAGTGTGCCCGCAATCGGGCGTGACATGGCCCAGAGCCGACGTGCAGCATCCGCTGTGCCAGAGGACAGCGGGACAATATCGCGACGATCAGGGGTCGATCGTGGCTCGGACTGGGGCAGGCAGAGAAAGCGCCGGGCCTCATCGGCGGCATCGCAAAAATTCAGCAGCCCGAGGTTTTCACGGATGATGTCGAGCAGATCGCCATGCTGCCCCGTCGCGCCATCCGTCCATTTCCCCGCACGGCCACGGCCGTCCGGTCCACCATGCAGGCGGACATA
>NZ_JABJWD010000159.1:0-223 GCF_013155425.1 Gluconacetobacter entanii
GGTGCCGGATGCCAAAACGGTCTGGCTGTGTCAAAAGCGTCTGACCCAGGCGGGTGCGATCGATGGGCTGTTCAACCGCTTTGATGCCACCCTGCGCAACGCCGGGTATTTGCCGATGTCAGGCCAGATCCTGGATGCCACGCTGGTAGCGGCTCCGAAGCAGCGGAACACCAATGCAGAGAAAGCCGATCTTCGGGAAGGACGTATTCCTGAAGACTGGCAG
>NZ_JABJWD010000023.1:0-27828 GCF_013155425.1 Gluconacetobacter entanii
CGCCCGTCCCGCCCGTGCCGCCCGTCATGCGGCGGGACACCATGACGCGCATGGACGAACTGGCGACCGGTTTCATTCCCGGCACGATGCTGCGCACGCCCTCGGGGGATGTCGCGGTGGAAAACCTGGGGCCGGGCGACTGTGTGCTGGCGGCCTCGGGCGAGATGCGGCGCATCTGCTGGATCGGCCTGATCGCGGCGCATCCGCCCACCGTCGGGCGCAGGGATGCCTACCTTGTCCATGTCGCCGCCCATGCCTGTGCGCAGGGACGGCCCGCGCGTGACCTGCAGGTCCTGCCGGACATGGCCATGGGGCAGTCCGTGCATGACGAGGTGCTGGTCCCCGCGCGGGAACTGACCAATGGCGCGACGATCGCCACCGTCCCCGGCGGTGTGATGGAATGCTGGGGGATCGTGCTGGACCGCGCGGCCGTCGTGCTGGCCAATGGCCTGCCGGTGGGCGTGGGCATGGCGCAGGCGCGCCCGGGCGGCCTGCCGCGGATCCTGACGCGTGGCCCGCTGGTCGCGGCGCGGCGCGCGGGACTGGCGGGGCGGGCGCAGGACATGGGCTGGCGTGTCAGCACCTGCATGGACGTGCATGCGATGGTCGATGGCCGCCGGTTGCGCGGTGATGTGAAGGACGGCGTGGCGTGTTTCATCTTTCCCGCCACCGCGCGGCATGTGCGCGTGGTGTCACGCACCTTTGTCCCGGCGGACTGGGCCGCCTGCGACGACCGGCGCGCGCTGGGCCTTGCCGTGCGGCGGATCAGCCTGGGCGACGGGATGCGCATGGCGGAGGTCGATCCCGCCGACCCGCGCATCGCCCCGGCCTTCCATGCGCCGCTCCACCCTGATGGCACGGATGGGGCGGAGGGGACGGCGTGGCGATGGACACGGGAAACGCTGTCGCTGCCATGCGCGCTGTGGCGGACAGGGACACAGGCGCGCGGGCGTGAAGTCATGCTGCGTCTCGAATTCGATGCTGCCGCCAGCCAGTGCTGGGTGCTGCCGGCGGTGCCGGTGCGTACCTTCCACCCCGATCCCGCCACGTTGCGACGGCCCGCGCACAGGCGTCGCAGCGCGGATTATGGCGCGTTCGACGGCGCGCCGTCCGCGTCATAGAGGACCTGCAGCACGACGCACCACGGATAACGCGGATCGACGCTGCCGCCGCGATGGCTGGACAGGCGCCCATGCCGGTCCACCGGCACATGGGTCATGGAGACGGCATCATCCACGTTGCCGCCGATGATGCTGATCTGGTGGCCAAAGGGCGGGGCGTTGTCATCCATCGCCACCACGAGTCCACAATGCGCGGGGAAGGGGTTGGCCGTGGGCAGGTTGGCGAAACGCACCGTCTTGCTGGCCCCGCGCCCGACACAGATCAGGTCGCCAAGGCGCGGGGCATAGCTGTCGGGATTGCGCGCCCGCACGCCTTTTTCCGTATGGGCGGCGGCAGCGTTGATATAGGTGGCGTGGTTGGGGGAGTAGGCAAAGCGGTCATTCGCCCCGGCCACGCGCATCACATAGGAAATGAACGCCGCCGACCAGGCATAGGTGCCGTCATGGACGAAATCCGTGACCTGCCCGTTTTCGTCATGCTTGCCGGTCCATGCGCTTTCCTTCTCGCCGGGGTCCTGGCCGATCCACCAGTATTCGCCCACGCGCTGCCACATCCCGGCGGTGCGTTCAGGCTTGACCGCGGCGATGGTGGGTTCGGGGCGCTGTTCGGGATCGTCATCGCTGACGGGTTGGCCGAACATCCGCCATTCACGCAGGGCGATGGCGATGGTGTTCTGCCGTGTGAAGGGTTCAAAATTTCGTGTGGCGAAATCGGGCACATGTGTATCGACCGCCAGCGGCCCCGCCCCGTTGGGGTATTGCGCGACCGGTGTGCGCGCGGGATGCTGGTGGGGGGTATGGGCACAGGCCCCAAGGGCCATGAGGGGCAGCAGAAAGGCAATCTTGCGCGGCACGCGGGGTTTCTCCTCCATCGGGTACGGCGCGGCGGCGTCGCCCGTTCTCCTTCCTGCATACGGCGCGGTGCCCGATGCGAAAAGGGGGCAGGCCACCCGCCGGATGTCAAAAGTCCCCGCCTTGCGATCATGTCCAAAAGGCCCAACTCTGTAACACATGGACTGTCTGGCGACATCCGGCCCCCCTTGCCCGGGGCGGGAGGTGCGGCCAGAACGTCCGCAAGGGATCAGCGCGGGGCGCGCCCGGCCACCCGCCGCCATGGGACGCCGCATCATCGCGGCCGTGCCCGTGCCGGGTGGCTGCGTCCCGCCCATTGCACGAAGGAGCACTGCATGACAGGCGAAGCAAACGGTGTCGCGACAACGGCGGATACCCTCGCCATTCCCGGCCTGAAGCGGCCGGTGGCGCGCATTGCGCTGGGCACATGGGCGATTGGCGGATGGATGTGGGGCGGTCCCGATGACCGTCAGGCCATCGCCACGATTCACGAGGCGCTGGAGGTCGGGATCGACCTGATCGACACGGCCCCCGTCTATGGCTTCGGCCATTCGGAGGAAGTGGTGGGCGAGGCCCTGTCCGGTGGGCGCCGCGACAAGGTGGCGATCGCGACCAAGGTCGGCCTTGACTGGCATGCCGACCACAAGCCGTTCCGCAATACCTCCGCCGCGCGCATCAACAAGGAAATCGAGGATTCGCTGCGTCGCCTGCGCACGGACCATATCGATCTGTACCAGGTCCACTGGCCCGATACCGCCGTGCCCATGGAGGAGACGGCGCGTGCGCTGGAAAAACTGGTGACGCAGGGCAAGGTGCTTGCACTCGGCGTCAGCAATTTCAGCATCCCGCAGATTGAGGAATTCCGGAAATTCGCCCCCCTGTCGGCCATCCAGCCGCCCTATAACCTGTTCGAGCGTGAGATCGAGCGCGATATCCTGCCCTATGCCATCAGGAACCGGCTTGCGGTGCTGGCCTATGGCCCGCTGTGCCGGGGACTGCTGTCGGGCCGCATGACGCCGGAGACGAAGTTCGGCAGCGACGACCTGCGTGGCAGCGACCCGAAATTCCAGCCTCCCCGCTTTGCGCAGTATCTGGCGGCGGTGGATGCGCTGCGTGATTTCGCGCGTGAACGCTATGGCAAGTCGCTGCTGGCGCTGGCGATCCGCTGGGTGCTGGACCAGGGGCCGACCATCGCGCTGTGGGGCGCGCGCAAGCCGGAGCAGATCGCGGGTGTGCGTGACGCGCTGGGCTGGAGCCTGACGGAACAGGACCGCAAGGATATCGACGCGATCCTGGTGCGTACGGTGCGTGACCCGGTGGGGCCGGAATTCATGGCGCCTCCGGGGCGGTAAGGCCCGGAGACGGTTTTGCGGAAGGTTTTTCGGACGTCGCCCTGTTCCGTGCCGGGCGGCGTCCCCTGAGCCTTTTTTGGGAAAGGCTTTTGCAAAAACTTTCCCTCGTTACCTGATGCTGTCGTCGCCGCCCATGTCGCCGCCCGCCGAGAGCGCCAGCGAACGCCATGCCCCGTGCGAGACCATGCATTGCGCATAAAAACGCCGGTGGTCGGTGCGGTTCATCGACATCTGCTTGGCCGTGGTGGTGGCGTACATCCCCATGGCCGACGTCGTTTCGCACACCTGCGCGGTCTTGATATATTCGGGGCTTTTCTTGTCCTGCACGGGTTCGTAGCCCGTGACATTGCCATAGGGCGAAGGCGCGTGGGGACGGTGCGGGATATGGAAGCTGTGGTCGCGCGCCTGCGCCGTGACCGAGAGCGGTGCCGCGGCCGCAAGCATCACCGCCATGGCGGCGGCCAGCATGCGCGCGGGCGGGAATAACGGGGGCTGGTGCCGGGCGTTCGTCATCCTGTGGTCTCCTTCTGGGTCTCGGCGCATCCGGCCGGCCGCCGACACGGGGTCAGTGCGCGGCGGCTTCCGCATGCTCACCCGCCTGCCGCGGCAGGGAGTGTGCCTCGATCTGGAGTTCCTGCTCGATGAAATCAAGCTCCTGGTTGATGGTGGCCTCCGTCTCGTCATTGATGCGGCGCTGCATCACGCGCAGGTGCAGGCGTTCGCGCATGTGGCGGATGACATGGAAGCGCAGGGCCAGTTCCGCGCGTTTTTCGCGGATGGCCGTCGCACGGATGCCGCTCTGCGATGCCGCGGAATTGTCCAGCCGCTTCAGCGTGTCCTGATATTCATGCAGCAGGCGTGAAATCGCCTCCTGCTTCAGGTCCACCGCTTCCTCGTCCGTGTCGTGGTCGATTTCGTGATGCGCCAGCGCCGCCTGTTCGGCATGCAGCGTCTGCACCGCCGTCTGCGCCAGTTCGATGCGCATGGCATCGAGTTCGCGTAAGGAGGGATCGTCCTCGTCCATCTGCATGCCCGCCATCAGCGCCGGCATCGTCGCACTGGCGAGCACGAGCGAGCAGATGATGACCCCCGCCGCCAGCGTCACCAGCAGGTCGCGCCCCGGAAAGCCGGGCGAGGTCGCGGTCGCGATCGGCAGCGACAGGATCGCCGCCAGCGTGATCGCCCCGCGCGTGCCCGCCACCGTCATGATCAGCACCGTGCGCGCCGACGGGATGACCGTCTGGCGGTGGCGCACATGCGCAAACAGGCGCCGCGCGGAAATGGAGATCCAGATCCAGATGAAGCGCATCGTGCTCATGGACAACTGGATCGCGATGATGGCCAGGATCAGGAACCACGGCGACACGCCCCCCTGGCGTGCGATGCGCGCGCCCTCGGTCACGAGGTCGGGCAGTTGCAGTCCCAGCAACAGGAAGATCACCGCGTTGAAGGTGAAGTTGACCATGTCCCATACGGTCGTGGCCTTCAGGCGGGTTTCGGTCCGCGCCTCGTTCATCACGCCGGTGAACTTCACCGTCATGCCCCCCGCCACGGCGGCAAGGATGCCCGAACAGTCCGCCGCGTCCGCAATCAGGTAGATCGCGAACGGCAGCATCATCGCCAGCGTGATGTGCGTCGGCGGGTCGTCATAGCCACGCACCAGCAGCACATGTTCCGCCCGGCACGCCGCCCACGCGATCAGCACCCCCATGATGATGCCGCCCGCCGACATGAACATGAAACTGCCCAGCGCCTGCTGGAAGGAGAAGATGCCCGTCATCGCCGCCGCCACCGCGAACTTGAAGCACACCAGTCCCGATGCGTCGTTGAGCAGCGCCTCCCCATGCAGGATATGCACCACGCGGGCAGGGGCGCGCCCGCCCTCGATCATGCTGCCGACCGATACCGCATCGGTGGGCGACATCACGGCCGCCAGCGCAAAGGCGGCGGGCAGGGTGATGGGCGGGATCATCCAGTGGATGAAATACCCGCACCCCAGCGTCGTGAACACCACAAGCCCGAGGGCCAGCATGATGATGACATTGCGCAGTTCCCCGAATTCACGCATCGGCATGCGATAGGCATCCGCATACAGCAGCGGCGGGATGAACAGCAGCAGGAACATGTCCGGGTCGAACCCGATCTTCAGCCCCGCAAGTGACGCGATGGCCCCGATCGCGATCTGGATCAGTGGAAGCGGAACGGGAATGCGGCCGATGCGTGAAATCAGGCTGCTGATTCCACTGACGGTCAGTAATGCCAGCGTGAGGAAGACAACATGCATGTCAGGGGGATATCTTCTGTATTGGTATTTTTATTGATACAATAAAATAATACCGTCGCGAAGTAAAACAACAAAAGATTTATTTTCCCGGCGGCCTGAGATGTTATTTTCATCTACCTGATATGCACCCGACAGTATTCTGCACCACGGGCATGCGCTTTTGCCCGCGCCCTTCATTGACCGGGGCGCATGGGCTTCCCATTATCATGGTATGAATGACCGTCAGGCAGGCAGGACGGGGTCGGCCTGCCGCGCGGCCCACACCGCAACATGTTCGGCCCGACCCGGAGGAATGACACCCAACCGTGAGTAAAGATCCATACGAGGTACTTGGCGTGGCACGCACCGCCAGCCAGGACGAAATCCGCAAGGCCTACCGCAAGCTGGCCAAGAAGCACCATCCCGACCTCAACCCCGGCGACAAGGCGGCGGAAGAGAGTTTCAAGGCGGTGGGGGCGGCGCATGCGCTGCTGTCCGACGAGGAGCAGCGCGCGCGCTTCGACCGTGGCGAAATCGATGCCGAGGGGCAGGAGCGCGGCTTCCCCGGCGGTGGTGGCTATCGCAGCCACGCCGAAGGGGGGCAGGGCCATTTCTATGGCGGTGGCCAGTTCTCCGAGGATGACCTCGGCGACATCTTCGGCGGCATGTTCGGGCAGCGCGGCGGCTTCCGCCGCCGTCCGCAGGGGCCGATGAAGGGGGAGGACCGCCAGTACGCCCTGACCGTCAGCTTCCTTGATTCCGTCAATGGCGGCACATCGCGCGTGACCCTGCCCGGTGGGGCGACGCTTGACGTGAAGATCCCGCCGGGAATCGAGGACGGGCAGGTCCTGCGCCTGCGCGGCAAGGGCGACGAAGGTTTCCAGGGTGGCCCGGCGGGCGATGCGCTGATTACCATTTCGGTGGCGCCCGACCCGGTTTACACACGTGATGGCAATGACGTGCGCTCCACCCTGCCGATCGACGTGAAGACCGCCGTCCTTGGTGGCAGCATCACGGTCCCGACGCCCGCAGGCCCGGTCAAGATGAACGTGCCACCGCATTCCGACACCGGCAGCGTGCTGCGCCTGCGTGGTCGCGGCGTGAAGGCGCATGGCGGGCAGGAGGCCGGCAACCTGTACGTGAAGCTGCAGGTCACGATCGGCAAGACCGACAAGGCGTTCGAGGACTTCCTGAAGTCATGGACCCCCGGAGGGGAGAAGGACGGCAAGAAGGGGGACGGCGCGTCATGATTACCTTTGAAACCCTGTGCGTCAGGGTGGGTGGCGTTCCCGCGGACGAGATCCAGCACTGGATCGACAGCGAATGGCTGCGCCCCGAGGGCACGCCGGGCCATTACCTGTTCCGTGAAATCGACGAGGCCCGCGCCATCCTGATCCGTGAACTGCGCCACGACCTTGGTGTGAACGAGGAAGGGGTGCCCATCGTGCTGTCGCTGCTCGATCAGCTTTATGCGTCGCGCCGGCAGATGCTGCGCCTGCGTGAGGCGCTGAGCGTCCCGCGCGAAAACGAACTGCGCAGCAAGCTTCGTGGCCTGCTGGGCATGATGCCCGACTGACGCGGATACGACCGCATGAAAAACCCCGGCCATGCACCGCACGGCCGGGGTTTTTCATATCGGGACGTTCTGGTGACGCCCCTTGCCTGAAAAAACGTGGGTCAGTCCGCCCTGCTGAGCGGCAGGTTCATGACCTGTCCCGGCTTCTTGCCCTTCATCTTGAGGTCCGCGCTGTTCTGCGAGGTCAGGGTGAAGGTGATGTCCGGGTCGTCATTGACGGAATGCAGCGTCGTGCCATCGACCTGCCGCAGCACGAAGGTGCGCCCGACAAGGCCCGTCAGCTTTTCTAGCGGCGCGGGCAGCTTCATGTTCAGCGGTGTGGTGCCGCCTGACGCCTTGCCCGCCGTGATCGTCACCGGCTCAAGACCCAGCGAGGACCAGGGGCCGAGGAAGTCGGTCGTGGGATGGGCGGCCTGTTCTGCCTGCGGCGCGGCGGCGGGGGCCGGGGCGGCAAGGGCCTGCGCGCCCGTTCCCAGCAGCCCGGAAAGCATGAGGGCGGAGGCGGCGATACGGAGTGGCTTCGTCATCGGGTATCCAGTTTTCAACATGGTTATGCCCCCAACAATGGCGGGCGCGCGGCCATCGGGCAAGGCGGCATGTCGGCCCCGCCATGGCGCGCATGGGGTGCCCGGTGCGAATATTTGCGCCCCCTGTATTCGCGGGCGTGCGGGCATTGCGAATATTTCTATTTTACATGGTTTTTTCATGTCCGCTGCGTCGATCATGCCCGGCGGGGGCAGGAGGGGGCGGGCGATGTGCCATATGTTTGATATATGGAAAATGGCATAAATATATATTGGACGATTGGGTCGGGCTGCATCACCATCTGCGCACACAAGGATTTATCCGGCGCCCGACCCGCAGGCGGCCGCCGTGATCTGATGCGGGAGACATGGTTTGAAATTCAGATGCCAATCGGTCGGTGAGATCGATTCCCGGTCTGGCGCGCTTGGTGGCGGCGCCGATCTTGGCCCCCGTCGCAACCGGCTGTACCAGACGTCCACCATGGCGGCGCTGCTTGACGCGGTCTATGACGGGGAAACCACGCTCGACGAACTTCTGGTGCATGGCAATTTCGGCCTCGGCACGTTCAACGCGCTCGATGGCGAGATGATCGTCAATGACAGCGTCGTCCACCAGTTCCGCGCCGACGGGCAGGCCGGGCGCGTGCCCGGTTCGCTCAAGACGCCGTTCGCCTGCGTGACCTTCTTCCAGCCGGAAAAGGAATACGTGATCGACACGCCGTGCGACAAGGACGGGTTCGAGGAGATCGTCAACCGCCTGGTGGACAATCCCAACCTGTTCGCCGCCGTGCGCTTTACCGGCCTGTTCGAAAAGGTGGAGACGCGCACCGTCTTCTGCCAGTGCCATCCCTACCCGCCGATGCTCGAGGTCGTCAGCCGCCAGCCGACGATGCAGCTTGGCGCGTCTTCGGGCACGATGCTCGGCTTCCGCACGCCGCCCTATATGCAGGGCGTCAATGTCGCGGGCTATCACCTGCACTTCCTGACCGAGGACGGCAAGCGTGGCGGCCATGTGACCGATTACCGCGTGAAGCAGGGGCGGCTTGAGGTCGGGATCATCTCCGACGTGGAAATCCAGCTTCCGCGTACCGAACAGTTCGCCAAGGCAAACCTGACGCCGGAAAACATCCACGAGGCCATTCGCGTGGCAGAAGGCGGTTAAGGCGGGGTATCGCCCCGCCCTTTACTGTATTATCCGCAAATTGCGCCCTGCCACATACAGGTCGGGCGCACCCGTTACAGGAATAACGGTCATATGACAGACAAGGCAGGATCGGCCGCCACGCAGTGCGGGGCCGAAATGATTGTGCGCAACCTGGTCGAACATGGCGTGACGCATGTTTTCGGCATCCCCGGGGCAAAGGTTGACCGCCTGTTTGACGCGCTGGTCGACTCCCCGATCGAGACGGTTGTCACCCGCCATGAACAGAACGCCGCGTTCATCGCCGGCGGCATCGGGCGCATCACGGGCAAGGCGGGCGTCGCCATCGCGACCTCCGGGCCGGGGGCGTCGAATTTCGTGACCGGCCTTGCCACCGCCAATTCCGAAGGCGACCCGGTGCTGGCGATCGGCGGCGCGGTGAAGCTTGCGGACCGGCTGAAGCTGACGCACCAGAGCATGGACACCGTCGCCCTGTTCCAGCCGATCACGAAATACAGCGCGGAAATCACGTCCCCCAACGCGGTGTCCGAAGTCGTCGCCAACGCCTTCCGCTTTGCCGAGCAGGGACGCCCCGGCGCCGCCTTCATCAGCACGCCGATGGACATCCTGTCGATGCCGGCCTCCGGCCCGGTGCTGGCGGGCCGCCCGCTGCCGGATGCGGGCGCCGCCGCGGACGATGCCGTGGCCGAAGCCGCCGCCCTGGTTGAAAAGGCGCAGCGCCCGGTCATCCTGCTCGGCCTGCTTGCCAGCCGTCCCGACGTGGCGAAGGCCGTGCGTGGCCTGATCGCGCGCACCGGTGTCCCGGTCATCGGCACCTACCAGGCGGCGGGTGCGGTGTCGCACGACCTTGCCGACCGTTTCGGTGGCCGCGTCGGCCTGTTCCGCAACCAGCCGGGCGACCAGTTGCTGCATGAGGCCGATGTCGTCATCTCCATCGGCTACAACCCGATCGAATATGACCCGTGGCTGTGGAACGTCGATGACGCGCGCCGTATCGTCCATGTGGACGTGGTGGCCGCCGAACTCGACACCCATTACGTGCCGGCGGTTGAACTGATCGGTAATGTCGCAGCCAGCGTCGCGGCGCTGACGGCGAAGGTGGGTAAGCTGGCGCGTGCGACCTCGCTCGAGGAAATCCTTGGCGACTACCATGCCAAGCGCCGTGGCGACCTGCTGGAGGCGCGCAGCACCAGCAACACGGCGGTCCATCCGCTGCAGATCGTGCGCGAACTGGAAAAGGTCGTGACGCCTGACGTGACGATGTGCCTCGACATGGGGACGTTCCACATCTGGCTGGCGCGCTACCTGCTGTCGTTCCGTGCGCGCCAGATGCTGATCAGCAACGGCCAGCAGACGATGGGCGTCGGCCTGCCGTGGGCGATCGCCGCAAGCCTGATCAACCCGGCGCAGAAGGTCATTTCCGTGTCCGGCGACGGCGGGTTCATGATGTCGTGCATGGAACTGGAAACGGCGGTGCGGCTGAAATGCAACATCGTCCACCTTGTCTGGGTTGACCAGCAGTACAACATGGTGGAGATGCAGGAGCGCAAGAAATACGGCCGCGGGTCGGGTGTCGATTTCGGGCCGATCGACTTTGCGATGTTCGCACGTTCGTGCGGCGCGCAGGGGATTGCGATCCGCAGCGCCGATGAAATCGCGGGCGCGCTGCGCACGGCGATGGAGGCCGAAGGGCCGGTCGTCATCTCCATCCCGGTTGATTATTCGCACAACCACCTGCTGATGGAACCGCTGGCGCGGCTGGGCGAGACGTCCGCCGCCGCCTGATGCCGGGCTCCATGGACATGGAGCCCCGGCGTTTTATACCTGTCTGGACATGCGCCGGGCGTGGCACACTGTATCGTGTGCCTGTGTCCGCGCACGGTTCCCTGCATGTCGCAGGCCCCGTGCGCGTGGCGCATGTACTGGATGGGAGATTTCAAGAAGAATGCTGACAATGGCGCATGATACATCCGCAAGCCAGTTGATCGACACGTTCCGCACGATCGTGGGTAACGGGCATGTCCTGACCGATCCGGGGGCGACGCTGCCCTTCCGCCGGGGGTTCCGCTTCGGGCAGGGGCGTGCCCTTGCCGTCGTGCGTCCCGGCTCCCTTGTGGAGCAGTGGCGCGTGCTGCAGGCCTGTGTAAAGGCCGATGTGATCGTCATCATGCAGGCCGCCAATACCGGCCTGACGGGGGGATCGACCCCGGATGGTGACAAATATGACCGCGATGTCGTCATCATCAACAGCATGCGCATGCGCACCATCCACCTGATCGGTGGGGGAAAGCAGGTCGTCTGCCTGCCGGGCGCGACGCTGGACCAGCTTGAGGGCATGCTCCAGCCGCTGGGGCGGGAGCCGCATTCGGTCATCGGTTCGTCGTGCATCGGTGCCTCCGTCTTTGGCGGTGTCAGCAACAATTCCGGCGGCGCGCTGGTGCGCCGTGGCCCGGCCTATACCGACATGGCGCTGTATGCGCAGGTCGATGCGGCGGGCGAACTGCACCTGGTCAATCACCTCGGCATCGACCTCGGCACCGATGCGGAGGAGATCCTGAGCAGGGCCGAACGGGGCGAATTCCCCGACGCCAGCATCAACTGGAACGCCGGGCGCGGCCATGATGACGATTACGCCCGCCATGTGCGCGACATCGACGCCGACACGCCCGCGCGCTACAACGCCGACCTGCGCCGCCTGCACGAAGGGTCGGGCTGTGCCGGGCATCTGGGCCTGTTCGCCGTGCGCCTTGACACGTTCGAGGCGGAAAAGAACCCCGTCGTCTTCTATATCGGCACGAACCAGACCGACGTGCTCGAGGATCTGCGCCGCCATGTGCTCGGCTCGTTCGCGGAACTGCCGATCGCGGGGGAATACCTGCATCGCGATGCGTTCAACATCGCGGAGAAGTATGGCAAGGACACCTTCGTCATCATCCGCATGCTGGGCACGCGCCGCCTGCCCGCGCTGTTTGCGTTGAAGGCGAAGTTCGATCGCCTGTTCGACCGCATGGGCTTCATGCCGTCGCACTTTACCGACCGGTTCATGCAGTTCCTGAGCCACTTCTTCCCCAACCACCTGCCGCGTCGCATGCGCGATTACCGCGACCGCTTCGCCCATCACCTGATGCTCAAGGTCAGTGCGTCGGGCGCGCAGGAGGCCCGCGACTTCCTGACCAGCCATTTCGCGAAGAACGAGGGCGAATTCTTTGAATGCACCCCGGACGAGGGGGCAAAGGCGTTCCTGCACCGCTTCGCCGCCGCGGGGGCGGCCGTGCGGTACCGTGCGGTCCATCCCCGCACGACGGAGGACATCGTCGCCCTTGACGTCGCCCTGCGCCGCAATGACCGCGAATGGTTCGAGGTGCTGCCCGACGACATCAACCGCGAGATCATCGTGAAGCTGTATTACGGGCATTTCCTGTGCCACGTGATGCATCAGGACTATGTGGTGCGCAAAGGCAACGACTGCATGGACCTTGAACATCGCATGCTGCCGCTGCTGGACCGTCGCGGCGCGCGTTACCCGGCGGAGCATAATTTCGGGCACCTGTATGCAGCACCCGATGACGTGCGCGCGCATTACCAGCAGCTTGACCCGTGCAACTGTTTCAATCCCGGCATCGGGCAGGCGACCAAGCGCAAGAACTGGGTCGCCGAAAGCGTCTAGCGCCCCCGCCGGGCCAAAGGTTCGTTCACAGCGGTTTATCGGGGGAGTGTTTCGGGGATCGGCCTGACAGGGAAAGTAAAAGAAGTTTTTGGGTGCCGCCTTTTTTCAAAAAGGCGGCGTCTTTCGAAGCTTTTTCGATCAGAAGCTTCACCAAGAACTTTTATTATTTCTGGCAATGGTTTGTTCTGGGACATTCTTCCATGTGGTCGCATGACCCATCATGTGGCCATCCGCAATAAAAACGGAGGGACACGAACATGGCCTATACTGTCGGACATTACCTTGGCGACCGCCTTGCCCAGATCGGGCTGAAGGATCACTTCGCGGTTGCGGGGGATTACAACCTCGTCCTTCTGGACCAGCTTCTGGAAATTGACGGGCTGCGGCAGGTCTATTGCTGCAATGAACTCAATTGCGGGTTCAGCGCCGAGGGCTATGCCCGTGCGAATGGCGCGGGTGCGGCCGTCGTGACCTTCAGCGTCGGCGCGCTGTCGGCCCTGAACGCGATTGGCGGGGCCTATGCCGAAAACCTGCCGGTCATCCTGATTTCGGGCGCGCCCAATTCCAACGACCATGGCAGCGGGCATATCCTGCACCATACGATCGGCACGCCGGATTATTCCTACCAGCTTGAAATCGCAAAGCGCCTGACCTGTGCTGCGGTGTCCGTCACCTCTGCGGAGGAGGCGCCGGCCCTGATCGACCATGCGATCCGCACGGCCCTGCGGGAAAAGAAGCCCGCCTATATCGAAATCGCGTGCAATGTCGCAGCCCAGCCCTGCATGCGTCCCGGCCCGGCAAGCGCGGTCCTGGCCGAAGTGCCGTCCGACCCCGCGAGTGTTGCGCAGGCGGTGGAGGCACTGACCCGCTTTATCGAAAGCCGCAAGAAGCCGGTGCTGCTGATCGGCAGTCGCGTGCGCGCGGCGGGGGCGGAGGACGCCGCGATCCGCCTGGCCGATGCGCTTGGCTGTGCGGTGGCGACGATGGCCGCGGCCAAGGGCTTCTTCCCCGAGGATCATCCCGGCTATGTCGGCACCTTCTGGGGCGATGTCAGCAGCCCCGGTGTGCGCCAGATCTTTGACTGGTCGGACGGGATCATCGCACTGGCCCCGGTCTTTAACGACTATTCCACCGTGGGCTGGACCGCATGGCCGCGTGGCGAGAATGTCGTGGTGGCGGACGGGCGGCATGTAAGTGTCGAGGGCGTGGCCTATGACGACATCCACCTGCGCGATGTGCTTGATGGCCTGACGAAGGCGTGGGGGACGCGCCCGAAGAAGGACACGACGATCACGGAATTCCACCGCATCCACAGGCCTGCGGCCCCGGTTGCGGCGGCCGACCCGTCCGCGCCGCTGGTGCGTGCGGAAATGGCGCGCCAGATCAGCGGTGTGCTGACCCCGCGGACCACCCTGATCGCGGAGACGGGGGATTCCTGGTTCAACGCCATCCAGATGAAGCTGCCGCATGGCGCGCGCGTGGAACTGGAGATGCAGTGGGGCCATATCGGATGGTCGGTGCCCGCCACGTTCGGCTATGCCGTGGCGGAACCGGAACGCCGCATCGTGCTGATGGTCGGTGACGGGTCGTTCCAGTTGACGGCGCAGGAAGTGGCGCAGATGGTGCGGCTGAAGCTGCCGGTGCTGATCTTCCTGGTCAACAACCGTGGCTACACCATCGAGGTGCAGATCCATGACGGTCCGTACAACAACGTCAAGAACTGGGATTATGCGGGCCTGATGGAAGTCTTCAACGCCGAGGACGGCAAGGGCCTTGGCCTGAAGGCGACGACGGGCGGCGAACTGGCGCAGGCGATCGAGAAGGGACTGGCCAACCGTGAAGGCCCGACCCTGATTGAATGCACCATCGACCGCGATGACTGCACCAGCGACCTGATTTCGTGGGGACGCCGCGTGGCCAACGCCAATGCCCGTCCGCCCGAGGAGCGGTAATCCATAGAAGTTTCTGGTGAGGCTTCTGATCGAAAAAGCTTCGAAGAACGCTGCCTTTTCAGGCGAAAGGCAGCACCCCAGAAATTTTACTGTGCATCAAGGAACAAAAAACCGGGGAGGGGGCCATGTGCCTCCTCTTTTCTTTACGGACATGCAGGGTTACGGGACCACGCTCCACCCGTCAGGCTGGCCCGCATCTGGCAGCACGGCAGGATCTGTCCGTCGCTCATGTCCAGGTTTTCGGCCTGCTGGAAAACAAAGCCGAGGCTTTCATAAAATGACCGGGCGTTGAGGGAGGCCAGCACTGTCAGGCTTTCCAGCCCATCGGCATGGGCGATATGCAGGATGTGCCGGACCAGCAGCCTGCCGATCCCCTGATGCTGATGGTGGGGATGGACGTAACATTCGGTCAGTGTCTGGCGGCTTCTGTCGTAACCGACATAGCCAACGATCCTGCCGTCACGTTCGGCGATAAAGCGTGCCCTGCTCCGGGCGAGGCGGAGGAACTGCACCTCTGTCCGTGTTGCCCATTCCGCCCGCTGGCGTGCGCTATAGAATTGCGTCCCGATATTGCTGATCGCCGCGCGGTAAAGGGCAAGGGCGGAGTGCGTCTCCGACGGGTCTATCGGCCTGATGAGGATGTCTATATGCTGGATGCCTGTCCCATGTCGTGCGCCCTTACTGCGTTTTCATTTCGCTGTGTCGCCATGGGCGTATCCTGTGCCACAGGGACCGGATTGCGTGACGGCGGCCATGACCGGTATCTTTCGTGGCGGGCGGCGACGGGGGTTTCGTCGTGTGCGACGCCACCATGACAAGGATGACAATGACGATCGAAATCAGGGAAGCCTCGGTTTCGGATTCCCGTTCCGTGCTGGAAATGAAGCGTAAACTGGATGGCCAAACGCGCTTCATGATGTTCGAACCTGATGAGCGTTCCATGGACGTCGCGGCGATGCAGTCAGAAATAGCGCAGCTTCGTGCCGCAGACAACTCCGTCCTCCTGCTGGCCTTTGCGCAGGGGACAGACGTGCCGGTCGGCTATGTCGAGGTCACGGGGGGCAGGTTCCGCCGCAACCGCCATGTCGGCAGCCTCGTGATCGGGATATGCGCCACCCATACCGGTATGGGGATCGGGACGGCGCTGCTTGGCGCGTGCGCGGACTGGGCGCGGGCGCATGGGATCGGCCGGCTGGAACTGACGGTCATGGTGCATAATGACCGGGCGATCCGCCTGTATGAAAAAAGCGGCTTTGTGGTGGAGGGGCGGCGTGTTGCGGCGCTGATGGTCGATGGGGTGGCGGTTGATGAATATGTGATGGGGCGGATTCTGTAAGGGAAGGGTCTTCTTTTTCTGAAGAAAAAGAAGAAAAAAGACTTTTATTATTTAAAAATACGGTAGTTCTATATGGTTATTTATATAAATCAGGAATAATTTGAAAAATTATAAAGTAATAAAAGTTTTTGGGTGCCGCCTTTTTTCAAAAAGGCGGCGTTTTTTTACACCTTCCTACATAGAAGAGGCCTGTTCCACAGCCTCCACGCTCAACCGCCGCGCGCCCAGCCCCGCGAACTGTTCCGACCGGCATGTCAGGATGATGATCTGCAGGCGGCGCGACATTTCCGTCAGGATATCGAACATCTGCTCCATCCGGCCACTGTCGGAAAATGTCAGCGCGTCATCCAGCACCACCATCGCCTGCTGTCCGCGTGTATGCAGCAGGTCCGCCATGCCCAGCCGCGCCAGAACCGCGATCTGTTCGCGCGTGCCATCGGACAGGTCGGCGAATTCCTCCGTCACGGTGCGGGTGATGCCGGTGATCGAAAAATCGGTCCCCAGCGTCACCTGCGCCCGGGGGAACAGTCCGCGCAGGGCCGGTTCCATCGCGCGCGTCAGCGGGGCAAGATACTGCTCCGTCGCATCGCGCGCCGTTGCCGCCAGCGTATCGGCCAGCAGCGTCAGGATTTCCACCTGCCGCGCACATTCGGCGCGTTCGCGCGCATGCCCGTCACGCAGGCGTTCGTGTTCCGCGATCCGTTCATCCAGCCCGTCGCCTTCCGCGATGCCGATGCGACCCGACAGGGCGGCGATATCCTGACGCAGTTCGCCCACCCGCGTGCGCCGGTCCTCCAGCGTGCGTTCAAGGCGGCTGATGCGGGCCGCCACCATGGCCTCGTCCTCGTCCGGGCAGTCGGCCTCGCACATGCGCAGGGCGCTTTCGGCGGCGTCGCGCGCGGCCTGTGCCTCCTGATGACGGGTGGCGAGGGCCTCGTCCGGCTGTGCCATGCGCTCCCGCGTCAGTTCCAGCGTCAGGCGGTCAAGCTGCTGTTGCGCCTGTTCCAGTTCCGTGTGGTGGCGTGTCAGCATGTCGCGCGCCTGCCGGGCTTCGCCATCGGGGGACAGCAGGGCGGCGCGGGCGGCCTCCACCTGCGTCTCCGCGGTGCCGAGGGCGTCCTGCACCTCGGCCAGCGGGGGCAGGGTGGCAGCGTCCGGGTCCTGCGCCACGCTGGCGAGCAGCCGGTCAAGCTCCATGACCCGCGCCCTTGCCGCCAGCAGCGCCGCCGCCGGGTCGGGCATGTCGGCGGACAGCAGGTGGGCCTGCATCTTGCGGGCCTCGCCCACGGCGCGTTCGGCCTGCTGGCGCGCGACATGGGCGTCCATCGCCGCGGTCATGTCCGCACATCCCGCCTGCGTCAGAAGGGCGGACAGCGCATCGCGCGCCTGCGTGCGGGCCTGCAGGGCCTGTTCATGGTCGCCATCACCGGGCGGCGTGATGCGGATGTCGCCAATGCCCGGAACATGGACGAGCGTGGATGCGGTGATTTCCAGCCGCGTACCCGACAGCGGCGCGCCATTGATGCTGACCTGCCCCGCGATATCGGGCCGCAGGCTGAATTCGAGGCGGGTCGCCTGTTCGCTGTAACGCGCGCTGGCGCGGTCCGCCGCACGCTCCGCCTGGCGCAGGCGGTTCATCATCGCATCATCGACATGCAGGGGCGCAAGGTGAAGTTCGGCCTGCGCCACCTGTGCCGCCGCCTGTTCCAGCCGTGTGACAAGGGTGGTCGCGTCGGCCTGTTCGCGCCGCCATGTGCTGGCCTGTTCGCGCAGGCTTGCGCGGCGGTGCATCTCCTGCGCGGCCTGCAGGCGGGCCATCGCGCCCTGCAGTTCATGCTGGCGCGCGACTGTTGCCTGTTCCGCGCGGTCGCAGCGCTGCTGCGCGCTTTCCATGGCTGCGCGCAGTTCGTCCGTGCGCGTGCGCAGGCGCTGGCGTTCGGTTTCCATCGTCGCGCGGCGGGCGATGGTGTCCTGCGCAATGGCCAGCCTGCCCTGTGCAAGCTGCACCTCCGCCTGCGCGGCCTTCAGGCGGGCGGCATGCTGGCGCAGGCGGTCGTGATCGCGGCGTGCCTGCGCAAGGTCGGCGGTTTCCTGCTCATGCCGGGTGGCGTCGTCGGCATGGTGCAGCAGGCGGCGCTTTTCGGCCAGCGTCTCGATATCGTCCTCGAGTGCGCGGCGGCGTTCCACCAGGCGCGCGATCTCCGCACTGGCGGCGTCTTCCTCCGCAATGGCGGTCTTGTAACGTCCCTTCGGGTTGCCCCGCCCGTCAAGCAGGACGGCACGTTCGTCACGCACCACCGCCAGAAGCCGCGTCGCCTCCGCCCCGCCGGTGATATTGCCCAGTTCCCCCTCCAGGCAGGCGGTCAGGGCGTCGCTGGCCCGGCCCGTCAGTTCGGGCTGCCTCAGGCTGTCGCCCTGCGTGACCCACAGCGCGTTCCAGATGCCGCAGGCCTCGCCCCGGCCCTGCGCCTCCAGCCCCATGATCTCGTGCAGCTTTTCTTCCGCATCGGCATTGGCGAACGTCTCCTCCCCGACCTTCAGGCTCATGCCCGCGCGCGACAGGAAGCGTTTTTCAAGGTGGCAGGGGATATCGTTGATGCTGAAATCCACATGCACGCTCGGGCCGGTGCTCTGGTCGGTAAAGGGGCGCAGTTCCTTCACCGACCTGCTGGTGCTGGAATAACGCCACATGAACGCTGCCCGCAGGGCGGCAAGCAGCGTGGATTTGCCGAATTCATTGCGCGCGGCCAGTACGTTCAGCCCCGGCCCCAGACCGCACAGGCGCGTGGGTGTTACGAATTTGCGCAGGTTCGCGACCTTCAGACCATGCAGGATCATGATACGGTTCCCTTCCGCCCGTCCGCCGCGTTGACCATCAGCGCAAGGCGGCGCAGGGCGGCGGTGGCGATGTCGCGCTGTGCCTCCGGTCCGTCGCCCGCGCGTTCCGACAGGATGGCCGCCGCCGCGCGCACCGCGCCCGTGCCGAACAGGTCGAGGTCGTCCGCATGGGGCAGCAATGTCGGTTCCCCATCGACGCGCAGCAGGCGCAGGGCGGAGCCAAGCGCGTCGAGCATGTCCTGGTACGCCTGCAGCCCCTCCAGCGACAGCGCGCCGCGCACGTCCAGCCAGACAAGCACGCGGTCCGCCTCCTGCGGGTCGATGTTGCGCAGGCGATGTTCCAGGGCGGCGATATCGTGCGCCTGCGTCAGGGTGGCGCTGTCACGGTGCCACACGAAGCGGCCGACGCGGTGGGACGTGACCTCCGGCAGGGCGTTGGGACCGGCAAGGTCCACCACAAGGGCATGCCCGCCCCCGTCGCCGCCCCGGTCGAACCCGTCGATTTCGGGTGTGCCACTGTACCATGTACGTTCGTCGATGCGCTGCTGCCCGTGCCAGTCCCCAAGTGCGAGGTAGGACAGGCCCGCGCGCCGGGCGCGGTCGATGGCGATGCGGTTCTGCACTTCCTCGCTGCCGAAATCACGCACCGACCCATGGGCCAGCCCGACGCGGATGACGCCGGGGGGCGTTTCGGCCGAATCCATGTCCGCCGTCGGGTCGGTCGCGACATGGCGGCGTTTCAGGCCGCCGGGAATGACCCATGCCGCCCCGGCCGGGTCCATCGGCGCGGGCCGGCCGTCAAGGTGGGCGGTGATGTTGTCCGGCAGGCCGATGGCATGCAGCCGGTCCCAGATGCCGCCGGGCACGTTGGGGTCGTGGTTGCCCGCGATCAGGTGCCAGCACAGGTCGGGGAACTGGCGCATGCGCTCGATCGGCTGGCGCAGGGTCCGGTCCACCGGGATTTCATGGTCATAGATGTCGCCCGCCACGACAACGGCGCTGGCGCCCTGTTCGCGCGCCAGTCGCCCGATGCGTCCTATGACCTCCAGCCGCTGGTCCTGCAGGACAGATTGCGTGCTGTCATCGGCAAAGCGGAAGACCTTGCCAACCTGCCAGTCGGATGTGTGAACAAAGCGCATGGATGCGAGTATCATCCCCCATCGTCATGTCACAAGACGCAGTGGCGGGGTGGTGATGGGGTAAACAAAAAAGTGATCCAGAAGGTGTAGATAAATTCGAACTATGGCCTTGCTGCCTCAATCTGGTCATATATGACGATTAGGTAATAAATCATCGATGCGGCAACCTACCTGTCGCGATGCCCCCGCTTCGGCACAGTTACGGAACACGAAACGATGCCTTCAGTGACTGAGACGCTTGTCAAGACTTCTTCCCATTCCGGCGCTTCCGGCCTGTCTTCCGATGACACGACCGCGCGTTCGCAGAATGTGCGCTCCATTCACCTCAACCACCGCCGCGCGCTGCTTGATTACGCCCGCACGCTCGACTGCGCTGCTGAAACGGCCTGATTCCCCGCGTCCGGGAAGGCCGCCTGCCGGATCTGGATACCATCCACGCCGGCACGGGTGAATGACATGGATCATGCCTGCGATTGCAAAGGCCATGATGACCGGTCATGAGGATGTGGACGAGTCGCCTGCGCCGTTACGCCCCGATCCGCCGGGCAAGGCGCCCGTCGAGGTAATCGCGGCACACTGTCACGCAGCCTGTGGCCCATTGTGGCCCAAGGGCCTGCACCTGCGCCGTATGGGCGTGTGATGTCGCCCATGCCAGAAGCTGCACCCGGCGCTGTGCGATCAATGCGGGCAGGATCGACAGGTCGGCGCGCTCCACGGGGGTCATGGTTTCATATCCCCGCAGCCAGTGCGCGACCCAGTGCGGCATCCGGGGATGATCCTCGAAAAAACTGAGGGCTGCGGCAAGGTCCTGCATGAACCAGCTAAAGCCGCAATCATCAAAATCAATGATATGTGTGCGCTCCCCCGCGATCAGCAGGTTGGCCAGCCGCAGGTCCGCATGGATCAGGCCGAAACGCGCCGCGCCATCGCCATAGGCCGCAAGTTCCGAACCTGCCTGCGCCATGGCGTGGGTGATCGTGTCGCGCGCGCGCGGATCCAGCCCCTGCGCCGCCTGCCACTGCCCCCATGCGGCCGCCGGCCCGACCATGGTGGCATGCGTCCAGACCTTGCGCCGGAAACCCTGCGGCCTGCGCCATGCGCGGCTGTGCTGGTGCAGGCGCGCGGTAATGCGGCCAAGGCGGGCAAAACTGCCGGGATCGATATCGGGCGTGGGTTCGGTCCCGTCGATCCATTCGAACATCACGACATGCCGTCCCGATGTGCCGGGCGTGCTGACATGATGCAGCCGCTCCCCGTCCATCGCGCACACGGCGCGCGGCACCTGTATGCCCGCGGCCCGCAGGCTGTCGAGCCATGCCAGTTCGCTGCGGATTTCCGTGGCGTCATGGTATCCGGGGCGGTGGACACGCAGGACGCGACGCCGCCCGCCGGGCAGGTCAATGCGATAGGTGGCGTTTTCCGACAGGCACACAAGGCGCGGCACGCCACGCTCCGCCGGGGGATAGAGGGCCATGGCGGCACGGGCGATCGCATCGGGATCGCCTGCGCGGAAAGGGGCAGGGGCGACATCACTCATGATGCCGTCCTTCCTACATCTTTGCGCGCGTGACCGCGATGGGGGACGTCACAGGATGCAGTTGAACTGCAGCGCCATCACCGCGGCATCGTGATAGGTCGTGGTGCCGCCCGGGCGGTTGATGTACTGGAAGTCGGGCTGGAAGCTCATGCCGCGCGCCGCATGGATGTTGTAGAACAGTTCATACACATCCTCATGCGTCTGGATGCCCCACGCCTGTCCCCACTGGTTCGACAGCAGTGGCTGGCCCGTCAGCATGGAGGATTCCTGCTGCAGCACCGAGGAACGGCTCATTTCGAAATAGTGGAACATCGCGCCCATGGTATCGAGCGGACGGCCCCATTTCGCGCCGGTTTCGATCATGCCCGCCCACGCATGCTGCTTCATGGCCGAGACCTTGCCGGAGGTATACATGTACCCCGCCAGGCCGATCAGGCCGTTCGTCGGGCCCTTGCCATTGCGCACGAACATCTGGTCCGCCTGGAACCATGCCGTGCTGACCCCCGATTCCTTGCGGAAGGGGCGACCGGTGATCACGGCCGAATTGCCGTCGATGTCCTGGAACAGGTCGTTGTACTGCGAATTGTCATAGCCATAGCCCGCCTTGTAATGACCGGCGAGGTGATGGCGGCCGAATTCCGGCAGCCAGCCGATTTCCACCGGGGTGGAGAAGTGGCCAAGGCCGCTCTGCGCCCACGACCAGCCGGAAATGCCGCCGTTATAGGCATGGGGCGAGACGGCGAACATCGACGCCATGATATAGGTATCGACCGTCGGCATGACGCGCATCACGACGCCAAGGTTGCCCGAAGGCCAGTCACGGCCGCCCGGAACATACTTGCCGGGCGCGGGATTGCCGCAGATCGACACGTTCATGAAGTTACAGAACAGCGGGGATGCGGCAAAGAAGCTGCCGACCGGGATCCAGCCCGCGCTGATGTCGAGTCGGTTATGGAACAGTGACTGTTCGGCATACATGTACACCAGATGGGCCACGACGTTACCACGCGCGCCATAGATCTGCTGCACCCCGCCCAGGGAGTCATGGATGTATTCGGTGCTGAGGTTCGTGCCATGGCCGTTGACGATCATGGTATGGGTCCAGAAATTCTTGAGCCCCGCCAGCCTGTTCCAGTCGATGTCGATTTCCACGCCCGTCTGCCCCGCATCGGTGACGCCCTGCTTGGCGCCGCCGCGGAAGTTCCCGGCCAGTTCCTCATGCTCGTCAGCGGCGATGTGGATGCCGTGGCGCACCAGCCATGGCTGGAGGCCCAGCCAGTCCCCGAAGAAATGCTGGTTGCCATAGGGTGCGCTGAAGAACTGCCCCGGGTCCTGCGCCCATGCGGACTGCGTGCGCCGGGCGTTGGCAGCCACCATTGGCTGGGTGCCGATCCCGCCCATGCTGTCGCCCGGTATGGCCTGTGCGAAGGCCGGGGCCCGATCGGCGATAAGCACAAGAAAAGACAGCACGATGGGGGCAAGAAAGAGTGGAATTATCCTGATCATCCGCGCATTCGTAGCATATTTCATATTGGAGATGAACCTTGGACAATAAATTTTATGAACATTTGTTTAGTATGAAATAATATGATGCATAATTCCATGCAACGCCAGAAATTCAAAAATATTTCGTTGTTACAAAAAGGATAATTTTTTTGTGCAATGCACAAATAGTCAGTAAAGTTATTTCTGGACTTCCGCTTTAAGTGATTACTACAGGTATCTCTCCCGGTCATCTTTTCGCGATGTGATATTGCGCCATCCCTCGATCATGGCAGATCGAGATTGACGAATGGTGTGCACGGGGGCGAAGATCGCGGCATGTCTCGACTGGATATGAACAAGCCCTTCCTGCCGGTCCGCATCGCGGTGATGACGGTGTCCGACACGCGTACGCCCGCCGATGACCGTTCCGGCGACATCCTTGCCGAACGGATCACGGCGGCAGGCCATCACGTGGCCGCGCGCGCGATCGAACCTGACGACGCCGATGCGATCGCCGGGCGCCTGTCGCAATGGATTGCCGATCCGCAGGTCGATGTGGTGATCTCCACCGGCGGCACCGGGGTGACGGGCCGCGACGTGACGCCAGAGGCGTTCGAGCGGGTGATCGACAAGCGGATCGAGGGGTTCGGCGAACTGTTCCGCATGCTGTCGTACCAGAAGATCGGGACCTCCACGATCCAGTCGCGCGCCCTTGCGGGGGTGGCGGACGGGACCTACCTGTTCGCGCTGCCCGGTTCCACCGGGGCGGTGCGCGATGGCTGGGACGACATCCTTGTCTGGCAGCTCGACAGCCGCCATGTGCCCTGCAACTTCGTCGAACTTATGCCGCGCCTGCGTGAACACCTGCCACCGGGCCACGACTGATCCGCGCCACATCAAGGAAAGGGCTTTGGCAATGACGAAAAAACTCCTCCTGCTGGCCGGTGACTATGTCGAGGATTACGAGATCATGGTCCCGTTCCAGGCGCTGGGCATGCTGGGCTACCAGGTCGATGCCGTCTGCCCGGGCAGGAAGAAGGGCGATCATGTCCTGACCGCCATCCATGATTTCGAGGGCGCGCAGACCTACAGCGAAAAGCCCGGTCACCGCTTTGCCCTGACGGCGACGTTCGATGACGTGCGGCATGAGGAATATGCCGGCCTGGTCATTCCCGGTGGCCGCGCGCCGGAATATCTGCGCCTTGATGCGCGGGTGATCGCGCTGGTGCGGGCGTTCGCGGACCGGCCGGTCGCCGCGATCTGCCATGCGGCGCAACTGCTGGCGGCGGCGCGGGTCATTGCCGGGCGCAGGGTTTCGGCCTATCCCGCCTGCCGTCCCGATGTCGAACTGGCGGACGGGATCTTTGCCGACATCGCCATCGACGCCGCCGTGACCGATGGCCTGCTGGTGACGGCCCCGGCCTGGCCCGCCCATCCGGCGTGGCTGGCGCAGTTCATCGCCGTGCTGGGCGCACGGGTCGAGATCTGACCCGCCCCCATCAGGGGCATTGACAGCAAAGTGACAGAAGTTTCTGGGTGCCGCCTTTTTCCAAAAAGGCGGTGTTCTTTCGAAGCTTTTTGAAAAAGGCTTCACCAAAAACTTTCATCTGATGACAGCCGCCTAGACCCCGCCGGTAACGCCGGGGCGGTTCAGGATCGACAGGAATTCCCGCCGCGTGTCGGAATTGCTGCGGAACGTGCCCAGCATCCTGCTGGTGACCATCGACACGCCGGGGCGGTGCACGCCACGCGTGGTCATGCACTGGTGCGAGGCCTCGATCACCACGCCCACGCCGCGCGGTTGCAGGACCTCGTTGATGGTATTGGCGATCTGCGCCGTCATGCGTTCCTGGATCTGGAACCGCCGGGCATAGGCATCGACCACGCGCGCCAGCTTTGAAATGCCGACCACGCGCTTGCGCGGCAGGTAGGCGACATGCGCCACGCCGATGATGGGCACCATGTGGTGTTCGCAATGGCTTTCAAAGCGGATATCGCGCAGCAGCACCATCTCGTCATAATCCTCGACCTCGGAAAAGGTGCGGGTCAGGAGATCGACCGGGTCCTCGGCATAGCCGCAGAAGAATTCCTCGTACGAACGCACCACGCGCGCTGGCGTGTCGTGCAGCCCTTCGCGCCGGGGGTCTTCGCCGGCCCAGCGCAGGAGCGTACGCACGGCATCTTCTGCCTCCTCACGCGTGGGGCGGGGCAACGGGGCGGAATCGGTGGGGGTCATTGCTGTGTTCTGTCTTGTTCCTGCGCGCCACGCCCGTCCGCGTGCGGGCGATGGCAGGCATGGGTGTTGATGGGGTGTTAATGGAAGATGGCGGGGTGATGCGGGCTGTCGAGGCTGAAGGTCGGGATGTTCACGTCGAAATGTTCGCGCGTGCCGGGCTGGACCATGTGATAGGTCCCGCCCATGAATCCCGTGGGCGTCTCCAGCGCGGCACCCGACATGTATTCGAAACAGCCATCCGCGTCGATCACGGGCTGTTCCCCCACGACCCCGTCGCCCTGCACATGTTCGACGCGGCCCTGCCCATCGACAATGCGCCAGCTACGCCGCAGGAGCTGGATCGCACTGTCACCATGGTTTTCCACCCGGATGCGATAGGCCCAGACAAACCGCCGCTCCTCCGGTTCCGACTGGTCATCCAGCCAGAACGTCTGCACCAGCACCCGCACATCGCCTGTGCGCGCCTCGTAACACGGGGTGTTGTCGATGGCGCTCGCCAGGGCGGAGTCGGGATCGTGTCCGGGGGGAGGGGGGAACGACTTGTTCTGGGCCATAAGGTACTCCGGGCTGTGGATCAGCGCGCGGCGACGGCGCTCAGGCCGCGACGCAGATCGTCAATCAGGTCCTCCGCATCTTCCAGTCCGACGGAAAAGCGGATCACGCCATCGGTAATGCCAAGGCGCGCGCGCTCTTCCGGCCCGATCTTGTGGTGCGTGGTGGTGGCCGGGTGCGTCACCAGCGAGCGCGCATCGCCAAGGTTGTTGGAAATGCTGATCAGCTTCAGCGCGTCCATGAAGGCGAAGGCCCCTTCCTTGCCGCCCGCGACCTCGAACGCGACCAGCGTGGAGCCTGCGCTCATCTGCTTCATCGCCAGTTCGTGCTGCGGATGGTCGGCGCGGCCGGGATAGAACACGCGCAGGATCTGCGGCGCGGAAGCAAGGAAGTCCGCCACCTTGCCCGCATTCGCGGTCATCGCGTTCACGCGCAGCGACAGCGTCTCCAGGCTCTTGAGCATCACCCACGCATTGAACGGGGAGAGCGTGTTGCCGGTGTTGCGCACGAACGGACGCAGCACGTCGTCAAGCCATTCCTTCCGCCCCAGCACCGCACCGCCCAGCGTGCGGCCCTGCCCGTCGATATGCTTGGTGCACGAATAGACGACGACGTCCGCGCCAAGCTCCAGCGGTTTCTGGTAAAGCGGGGTGGCGAACACGTTATCGACCACCACGATCGCCCCGGCCCTGTGCGCAAGGTCGCAGACCGCGCGGATGTCGAGGATGTCGAGCATCGGGTTCGACGGGCTTTCGAGCAGCACGGCGCTGGTCGGCTTCGACAGGGCTTCGGCCCATGCGGACAGGTCCGCGCCATCGACGAACACGGTTTCGACCCCGTAGCGCGGCAGCAGTTCGGCCACGATCCAGTGGCACGACCCGAACAGCGCGCGTGACGCGACGACACGTTCGCCCGCGCGCACCTGCGCCAGCAGCGCGGAGGAGACTGCCCCCATCCCGGTGGATGTGGTGACGCAGTCCTCCGCTCCCTCAAGGTTGGCAAGGCGGCGTTCGAGTGCGGTGACAGTGGGGTTGGAAATGCGGCTGTACTGGTAATGCTGCACATCACCAAGGAACGTGGCCTCCGCCTGTTCGGCGCTGTCATAGACAAAGCCTGACGTCAGGAACAGCGCCTCGCTCGTTTCGCCATAGGGGGTGCGTTCCTCGCCCGCATGCAGCAGGCGGGTGGCGGCGCGCCATTCGGAAGGGGTGGAGTTCTCAGTCATGATCGTCAGGATTCCCAAACCAGAAAATCGTCAGAAACGCCGAAAAAGGCAGAGGCCCGGACCGGAAAAAAGGGCTTGGAATGATCCGGGACAAAGCTTCCTTCGGCAATGGATCGTCCGACCGTGGAAACCATGACACCAGCGCCTTGTGGCGGCATCAGGCCTCTTTAGCGCGTCTGTTTAACCTCGCCGCAAGCCGGCCGAATCAAATCACGAGGGTCCCGGCCCCATGGCAGGGCGCGCGGTACAGGCACGGTTATTGCGGATTGCACCCATGCTCGTCAACTGCCGCGGGCGGGCATCGGCCCTGTTGCATCCGGGCCTGCGGGAACGATTGCATTGGGTCGGTCCCTCCGCTATAGGGAGGGCAGCACGCGGGTGTAGTTCAATGGTAGAACGGCAGCTTCCCAAGCTGCATACGAGGGTTCGATTCCCTTCACCCGCTCCATGCTTTCCCCGGATCGACGGAAGATGTCCTTACCGCACCGCCGCAGGGCCGGGGGGCGAAGGTGTCGTCGCCTGCGTGTCGTCATAGGTCGAGCCGTTCCAGATCCAGCGATCCCCGTCATCGACCAGCAGGTCATGCATGCCGCCATGGCTTTGCGGCATGATCCGCACCGGCCCACTCAGCGAATCGAGAACCTGCGTCCAGCGCGTCCCCCGGCGCAGGAAGACGGAGGTGGAACAGCCTGCGGACCCGCACAGGCCCGGCGACTGCAACTGCACGAACAGCGCCATGTCCCCTGGCTGGTCCGACAGCGGCCCCGATGCCGTCAGGATGACGGGATGTTCGCCGCGCGCACGCGCATCACGCAGGTCCTGCGCCTGCAGGATATGCGCCTGCCGGTCGAGTTCCGTGCCCGGATGTTGCGCCAGGATGACCGTCGCCCCCCGATCCGTGGCGGCCTGTGCCCCCGCGATGCCCCCCATGCACAGCGCCCCCGCGACCATCGCGCCATGCAGCACGGACCGCCATGTGGCAGTGCGTCCGGCAGGGAGGGAGGGGGAGGG